>NZ_JBSIPA010000546.1:0-4136 GCF_053574605.1 Caballeronia sp. M23-90
CCGTCATCTCCGATACATCGAGCAGCGTTGCGGCTTCACGCAAGCGCAATACGCTTTGCTCGCGCAGCGTCTCGGCAAGCGTGCGCAGTCGTTCGTTCTTGGTCATGCGTGGATCAAGCGTGAAAGAGCGCGGCCGTTCAGGACCACGTGGCCTGAGCCGAAGCTTCCCAACCGCGAACCGGACGATTACATCATGGCATTCGGCGGACTGGACAAGAAATCGAACGGCGCTCCCATGGCGGAGATCAACATGACGCCGTTGATCGACGTGATGCTGGTGCTGCTCGTGATTTTCATCATCACCGCGCCTTTGTTCACGCACGCAATCCGGCTGGATCTGCCGAAGGTCGCATCGCAGGTCGTGCGCGAGACGCCGGACACGATCACGCTTTCCATCGATGACACCGGCAAGTTCTATTGGAACGACAAACCGGTCGCCTTCGAGCAGATGCAGGCGCAATTCGCGGCCGAAGGCAAGAAAGCGACGCAACCGGAGTTGCATCTAAGGGCATCGGCGGCGACGCGTTATGACGTGATCGCACGGGTGATGGGCGCCGCGCAAAGCGCGGGCTTGAGCAAGATCGGCTTTGTGACGGAGCCTGCGAAGCCCACGCACTGAGAGAATCCGGGCTTGTGAGGCGAGCCGGTCACCCAAAGGCGCGCCTCGCCAGAACCCTTCGCCTCAACGGTATAATCGCGCTTTGGCCGCGCGGGCGGCCTCCATGTCTACATTGCGTCACCGGGGCATGGAACCACGCTGAAGGAGCGGCCCGGGCACCATGCCAGACGGCCTCGATCTCGACGAGACCCGTGACCGACGCCCGCCGAGCATCGCCCGGAGCCTGGCCGTGACGCTTTTCCGGGCAACACTGCCACATCGCCGCAAGGCAAAACCGCCAAGACCACACCATGCAAGATAAATACGTACCCGCCGACGTCGAATCCGCAGCGCAAAGCGACTGGCGCGCGAAAGATGTCTACCGGTCGACCGAAACCAGCGACAAGCCGAAGTTCTACTGCGTGTCCATGCTGCCGTATCCGTCGGGCAAGCTGCACATGGGCCACGTGCGCAACTACACCATCAACGACGTGATGTACCGGTTCCTGCGCATGAACGGCCACAACGTGCTGATGCCCATGGGCTGGGACGCGTTCGGCATGCCGGCGGAAAACGCGGCGATGGCGAACAACGTGCCGCCGGCGAAGTGGACTTACGACAACATCGACTACATGAAGAAGCAGATGCAGTCGATGGGGCTGGCTATCGACTGGTCGCGGGAAATCGCGTCTTGCAAACCTGAGTACTACAAGTGGAACCAGTGGCTGTTCCTGAAGATGCTGGAAAAGGGCATTGCGTATAAAAAGACCGGCACGGTGAACTGGGACCCGGTCGACCAGACGGTGCTCGCGAACGAACAGGTGATCGACGGGCGCGGCTGGCGCTCGGGCGCGCTCGTGGAAAAGCGCGAAATCCCGATGTACTACATGCGCATCACGGAATACGCGGACCAGTTGCTCGGCGACCTCGACGGCCTCGGCTGGCCCGAGCGCGTGAAGTTGATGCAGCAGAACTGGATCGGCAAGAGCTTCGGCGTGAATTTCGGTTTCCCCTATGAGATCGACGGCGAAAGCAAATTGCTGCGCGTTTTCACCACGCGCGCCGACACCATCATGGGCGTGACCTTCGCAGCGGTCGCCGCGGAACATCCGCTGGCAACGCGCCTTGCTCGCGACAACCCCGCGTTGCAAACCTTCATTGAAGAATGCAAGCGCGGCGGCGTGGCCGAGGCCGATGTCGCGACCATGGAAAAGAAGGGCATGCCGACCGGCTTCCTTGTCACGCATCCGCTGACGCAGGAAAAGGTCGAAGTGTGGATTGGCAATTACGTGCTGATGAGCTACGGCGAAGGCGCGGTGATGGGCGTGCCTTCGCACGACGAGCGCGATTTCGCGTTCGCGAAGAAATACAACCTGCCGATCAAGCAAGTGGTCGCGGTCGAAGGCAAGACCTACAGCACGGACGCGTGGGAAGAGTGGTATGGCGAGAAGGGTACGGGCACGCTGATCAACAGCGGCAAGTACGACGGCCTCGGCTTTGAAGAAGCCGTGAACGCGATTGCGGCCGACCTGAAGGCAAAGAATTTCGGCGATAAACAAATCACCTGGCGCCTGCGCGACTGGGGCATTTCCCGCCAGCGTTACTGGGGCACGCCGATTCCGATCATCCACTGCGCCGCGTGCGGCGACGTGCCGGTGCCGGAAGCCGATCTGCCGGTCGTCTTGCCGGAAGACCTCGTGCCGGATGGCACGGGCAACCCGCTTGCGAAGTCGGAAGCATTCGTGAATTGCACATGTCCGAAGTGCGGCGCGCCGGCAAAACGCGAGACGGACACCATGGACACGTTCGTGGATTCGTCGTGGTATTTCTCGCGCTACGCAGCACCCGATGCCAAGACCATGGTCGACGAGCGCACCGATTACTGGATGCCGATGGACCAGTACATCGGCGGAATCGAGCATGCCATTCTTCACCTTTTGTACTCGCGTTTCTGGACGAAGGTGATGCGCGACCTGGGTCTCGTGAACTTCGACGAACCCGCGAAGAACCTGCTCACGCAGGGCATGGTGCTGAACGAAACGTACTATCGTGAAGACGCGGCCGGCAAGAAGACGTGGATCAACCCGGCGGACGTGACCGTGTCGCACGACGACAAAGGCCGCCCCATCGGCGCCGTGCTGAATGCCGACGGCCAGCCGGTCGTGATCGGCGGCGTGGAGAAGATGTCGAAGTCGAAGAACAACGGTGTTGATCCGCAATCGCTGATCGATGCCTACGGCGCCGACACGGCACGCCTCTTCGTGATGTTCGCAGCCCCCCCGGAGCAATCGCTCGAATGGTCGGGCACGGGCGTCGAAGGCGCAAGCCGCTTCCTGCGTCGCGTCTGGCAACTGGCGCATGGCCGCGCTGACGCGCTCAAGACGCACGGCAAGCTCGATACATCCAAGCTCAACGATTCCGACCGTACACTGCGCCGCGAGATCTACACCATCTTGAAGCAAGCCGACTTCGACTATGGCCGTTTGCAGTACAACACGGTTGTATCGGCGGCGATGAAGATGTTGAACGCGGTGGACGGCGCGAAAGACGCGACGCCGGCCGTGATCAACGAGACCTTCGGCGTGTTGCTGCGCGTGCTGTATCCCGTCGTGCCTCACCTCACGTTCCAGTTGTGGCAGGAACTGGGTTACGCGAACGTGTATGGCAGTCTGCTCGATGCACCCTGGCCGAAAGTGGACGAAGCCGCGCTCGAGCAATCCGAAATCGAGCTCGTGCTGCAGGTGAATGGCAAGGTGCGCGGCTCGATGATCATGGCCAAGGATGCGTCGCGCGAGGACATCGAAAAGGCTGCGGTTGCGCACGAGATGTTCGAAAAATTCTCGGAGGGACGCACGCCGAAGAAGGTGATCGTCGTGCCGGGCCGTCTGGTGAACGTGGTCGTATGAGCCTGAAATCGCGCGCCGCGCAAATTCTGGAGGACGTTGTGAGCAGCAAAGGCTTCAGTTCGACCCACAAAAAGATCAGCCGACGGTCGGTCCTGTCGCTCGCGTGCGGCGCGTTGCTGCTGTCCGCGTGCGGTTTTCAGTTGCGCGGTCAGCAGGACTACGCATTCAAGCGGCTGGCAATCGTCGGCGGCACGCCGGAAATGATTGGACGGCTGCAGCGGGTGGTGGAAGGCGGCAGCGACACAGTGATCGTCAAGGCGTCCGAGAAGCCCGACGCTATCCTCTCGCTGACCGGCGGCACGGGTATGAAGACGTTGAGCCTGAATGCCCAGGGTGTCGTGCAGGAATATGAACTCGACTACAACCTCGGCTACTCGATGGTCGGTGCCGACGGCACGATCCTCATCCCGCCAAGTACGATCGCGCTAAACCGCGCGCTGACATATAGCGACCAGTTCACGTTGGCGAAGGGTACGGAAGCGCAGACGCTGTTCCGCGACATGCAGTTCGACGCCGTCGATCAACTGACGCGCCGGCTCGCCGTCGGGCAGATCGGAAGGGCGGCGTGGAGGGAAAGAGTGGAGGATAGGGGGGAGGTCTCGGGGGGCGCCGGATCATTAAAAAAAAAAAGA
>NZ_JBSIPA010000547.1:0-4116 GCF_053574605.1 Caballeronia sp. M23-90
GGCGCGCGCACGGCCTCCGGCCAGCAAGTGGGCGGCGTCCAGGTCACGGGCGTGATCGATGATCCGACGCCCATGAAAACCAGCTACGACCCGACCAATCCTGCGGCCAACCCGGACGGCTACGTGACCATGCCGAACGTCGATCCGGTGCAGGAAATGGTCAACATGATCTCGGCGTCACGTTCTTATCAGGCGAACGTTGAAACGCTTAATACCGCCAAGCAGCTAATGCTTAAAACCCTGACGATCGGAACCTGAGGACAACCCCGTGACTACCAACACCACGATCGGCAACAACGGGACGACCGTGTCCCAGACGCTGCTGGACACCATGAACGGCTCGTCGAGCACGTCATCGACCAGCTCGACGAGTTCGACGAGCTCGACCGGCGGCACGTCGCCGTCCGACCTGCAGAACACCTTTCTGACGCTGCTCGTCACGCAGTTGAAGAACCAGGACCCGACGAACCCGACCGACAGCTCGCAGATGACTTCGCAACTCGCGCAGATCAGCACGGTGTCGGGCATCGGCCAGTTGAATACGTCGCTGACGTCGCTGGCTGGGCAGTTGTCGGCGGGGCAGTCGACGCAAGCCGCGTTGCTGATCGGCTCGACGGTGCTGGCCCCTGGCAGCAGCGTCACGGTGGCAAGCGGCAAGTCGACGGCCTTCGGCGTGCAGACGGCGAATGCGCTCGACGACCTGACCGTCAACGTCAAGAACTCGTCCGGCCAGATCGTCAATACGCTCGACCTCGGCGCGCAGCCGGCGGGCGTGGTGCCGCTCTCGAGCTGGACGCCGGTCGACAAGAACGGCGCAACGCTGCCCGACGGCACGTACACCATCTCGGCGACGGGCACGATCAGCGGCAAGGCGGCGACCGCCACGGTGCTGTCGGCGTCACAGGTTCAAAGCGTGGTGCAACAAGCCGATGGAACCGCCGGACTCCGGCTCGCGAACGGCACGACGGTCGGCCTGACCAGCGTCGCCTCGATTCTCTAATCAAATTCAAAAGCGGAGACCGTCATGGGTTACCAACAAGGTTTATCGGGTTTGTCGGGCGCGTCGAGCGACCTGGATGTGATCGGCAACAACATCGCCAACGCGAACACGGTTGGCTTCAAGCAAAGCCAGGCGCAATTCGCCGATATGTATGCGAACTCCGTCGCGACCGCGGTGAACAACCAGGTGGGTATCGGTACGAAGCTCGCTGAAGTGCAGCAGCAGTTCGGCCAGGGCACGATCACGTCGACCAACCAGGCGCTCGATGTCGCCATCAACGGCAACGGCTTTTTCCAGATGTCGAACAACGGTTCGTCGGTGTATTCGCGCAACGGCGTGTTCCACCTGAACGCGGACGGCACCATCGGCAACTCGGCGGGCCTGTTGCTGATGGGTTATGCGGCGAACAGCTCGGGCGTCGTGAACAGCGCGGCGACGGTGCCGCTGACGGTATCGACGGCCAACATTCCGCCGGTCGCGACCAAGAACGTCAAGTTCGGATTCAACCTGAATTCGCAATCGGCCAACATCTCGAGCACGACGACCCCGTTCGACCCAACGGATTCGAGCACCTACAGCGCAACCAGCTCGATCAACGTCAACGATTCGCTCGGCGGCACGCATCAGGTGGCCGTGTATTTCGTCAAGAACGATACCGGCTCATGGACTGCGTACGGCACGACCGGCACGCCCCCGGCAGCCGTGGGACCCGGCACCGACGGCAAGCTCGGCACGGTCACCTTCGATGCGTCCGGCAATATGACCGGCACGAGCAAGTTCAACTTCACGATCCCCGACGGCGCTGTCTCCGGCGGCACGCAAGCGCTGACGATGGACTTCAGCGGCACGACGCAATACGGCGCCACGAGCGGCGTCACGGCCAGTTCGCAGGACGGCGCGGCATCGGCGAGCCTGACGGGTTTCACGGTCGGCACGGACGGCACGCTCACCGGCAACTACTCGAACGGCAACACGCAGGCGCTCGGTCAGATCGCGCTCGCCAACTTTGCCAACCAGAACGGCCTGCAGGATCTCGGCGGCAACGTGTACGCGCAAACGGGCGCATCGGGCGCGGCGCAGATCTCGGTGCCGGGCGCGACCAACCACGGCACGCTGCAGGGCGGCGCGGTGGAGAACTCGAACGTGGACCTGACGAGCGAGCTCGTGAACCTGATCACGGCGCAGCGCAACTATCAGGCGAACGCGCAGACCATCAAGACGCAGCAGACGGTCGATCAGACGCTGATCAACCTGTAAGCACCACTAGCGCCACAAGCAGCATATAAGCGAGAGAGAGCCAATCCATGGACCGTCTGATCTACACCGCGATGACCGGCGCCGCCCAGTCGCTCGAACAACAGAGCACGGTGGCGAACAACCTCGCCAACGCATCGACGACGGGCTTCAAGGCGCAGCTCTCCGCGTTCCGTCAGGTGCCGATGAGCTTCGAAGGCAGCGCGAACGGCGATCCGAGTTCGCGTACTTTCGTGCTGGCGTCCACGCCGACCGCCGACTACACGCCGGGTCCGATCCAGCAAACCGGCAATCCGCTCGATGTCGCCATTCAGGGCCCGGGCTGGCTGTCGGTCCAGGCCGCGGACGGCACGGAAGCCTACACGCGCGCGGGCAACCTGCATGTGGACGCGAACGGCCAGATCGTGACGGCGAACAACCTGCCGGTGATCGGCACGGGCGGTCCGATCTCGGTGCCGCCGGGCGCTGAAGTCACCATCGGCAAGGACGGCACGGTAAGCGCCATCGGGCCGGGCGATCGCGCGACGGCCATTGCCGCCGTCGATCAGTTGAAGCTCGTCAATCCGGATTCGTCGACCTTGGCGCGTGGCGACGATGGCCTGTTTCACACCGCCGACGGCAATCCCGCCGACGCCGATCCGGCCGTGACGGTCGCACCGGCATCGCTTGAAGGCAGCAACGTGAATGCGGTTTCCGCGATGGTGGACATGATCACTAACGCGCGCCAGTTCCAGATGCAAACCAAGATGCTCGATTCCGCGAACCAGATGGACCAGTCGGCTAACAAGCTACTCGATTTCAGCTGATCCGCCGCTTATCGTTTTTCATATTGCTTAGCTTGTTTAGCCCAAAGGCCAATAAAACATGAACCGCTCTCTTTACATCGCTGCAACCGGCATGAACGCGCAGCAGTCGCAGATGGACGTGATCTCGAACAACCTCGCCAACGTCAGCACGAACGGCTTCAAGGGTTCGCGCGCGGTGTTCGAAGACTTGCTGTACCAGACCGTCCGCCAGCCAGGCGCGAATTCAACGCAAACCACGGAGCTCGCATCGGGCAGCCAGTTGGGCACCGGCGTGCAACAGGTCGCAACGGAACGCCTCTACACGCAGGGCGCCCTGTCGCAGACCGGCAACTCGAAGGACGTGGCCATCAACGGCAACGGCTTCTTCCAGGTGACCATGCCCGACGGCACCACGGCATACACGCGCGATGGTTCGTTCCAGGCGAGCCCGACGGGCCAACTGGTGACATCGAGCGGATATCCGGTCACGCCGGCCATCACCTTGCCGACGAACTACACGAGCCTGACGATCGGTTCAGACGGCACGGTCACAGTCACGCAACAAGGCAGCACGGCGAACACCACGGTCGGGCAATTGCAGATCGCTACATTTGCGAACCCCGCCGGCCTCGACGCGAAGGGCGAGAACCTGCTCTCCGAAACCAACGGCTCGGGTGTTCCGAACGTCACGACGCCGGGACTGAATGGCAGCGGCACGTTGCAACAGGGCTACGTGGAAGCATCGAATGTGAACGTGGTGCAGGAGCTGGTGAACATGATCCAGACGCAGCGCGCCTATGAGATCAACAGCAAGGCCGTGACCACGTCGGACCAGATGCTGCAGACGCTTAGCTCGATGCAGGTTTAACAGGTTCAAGCGGCTTCACGGCTGCTACGTATTTCCGAAGGATCACGAAGATGTCGCTCATTTCTTTATCGTTTCGCCGTATTCCGACCGTCGTGCTGGCAGGTTTTCTCGCCGCCACGCTGGGCGCGTGTGGCCTCGTGCCAAAAGAACCGATCACCCAGCAGCCGATGACGGCGCGCCCGCCCTTGCCGCCCGTGAACGCGCAGTCA
>NZ_JBSIPA010000548.1:0-4115 GCF_053574605.1 Caballeronia sp. M23-90
CTTCATCGCCGGCGCGATGTCCGAACAGATCGTTGACGAGCTTGAAACGATCCAGATCGACATAAGCAAGCGCCCACGACGACGCGTCCTCGCTCTGCGCGGCAATGGCCTTCTCCACACCACGGCGATGCACCGATATGCCCTTTCGACCCGTTTCGACTCTTTGAAGGACCAATGCCATGTGCGGCATCGTAGGCGTAGTTTCCCAGACTCCCGTCAACCAGTTGATCTATGACAGCCTGCTGCTCCTGCAGCACCGCGGTCAGGACGCAGCCGGCATCGCGACGGCGGACGGCAACAACTTCCACATGCATAAGGCCAACGGCATGGTGCGCGACGTGTTCCGCACGCGCAACATGCGCAGCCTGCCGGGCAATGTCGGCATTGGCCAGGTACGTTACCCGACGGCCGGGTCAGCATCGAGTGAAGAAGAAGCCCAGCCGTTCTACGTGAACGCGCCGTTCGGCATCATACTCGCCCACAACGGCAACCTGACCAACTGGCCGCAACTGAAGGAAGAGATGTTCCGGATCGATCGCCGGCACATCAACACTGCGTCCGACACGGAAGTCCTGCTCAACGTCTTCGCCCACGAACTGCAGTTGTCGAGCTCCGGCCTGCAACTCGATCCGGCTGCGCTGTTCAAGGCGGTGAGCGGCGTCCACAGGCGAGTGAAGGGTTCGTACGCGATCGTTTCGCTGATCGCCGGTTACGGGCTGGTCGCTTTCCGCGATCCGTTCGGCATTCGTCCACTGGTCCTCGGCAAGCAGGAAACGGCGACGGGCGTGGAATGGATGGTCGCGTCTGAATCGGTGGCGGTTGAAGGTATCGGCTTCGAATTCGTGCGTGACGTGGAACCGGGCGAAGCGATCTTCATCGATAACGACGGCAACCTGCACAGCCAGCAATGCGCCGAAAACCCCAGCCTCAACCCCTGCATCTTCGAACTCGTGTATCTCGCGCGTCCGGATTCGTGCCTCGACGGCGTGCCGGTCTACAACGCGCGCCTGCGCATGGGCGATTACCTCGCCGAGAAGATCAAGCGCGTGCTGCCGGACGTGGCTATCGACGTGGTGATGCCGATTCCGGATTCGTCGCGTCCCGCCGCCATGCAAGTGGCCGCGAAGCTGGGCGTGGAATATCGCGAAGGTTTCTTCAAGAATCGCTATGTTGGCCGCACATTCATCATGCCGGGCCAGGCCGTGCGCAAGAAGTCGGTGCGCCAGAAACTCAACGCCATGGCGATCGAGTTCAAGGGCAAGAACGTGTTGATTGTGGATGATTCCATCGTTCGTGGAACCACATCGCACGAAATCGTACAGATGGCGCGCGATGCCGGCGCTGCGAAAGTGATTTTCGCGTCCGCTGCGCCGCCGGTGAAGTTCCCGAACGTGTATGGCATCGACATGCCCACGCGCGGCGAACTCGTCGCGCATGGCCGTTCGGACGACGAAGTCGCGCGCATGATCGGCGCGGATCATCTGGTGTATCAGGATGTCGCGGATCTGAAGCAGGCCATTCGGGACATCAACCCGGCGCTGAAGGAATTCGATGCATCGTGTTTCGATGGCAACTACATCACCGGCGATATCAACGAAGCCTATCTCGACCGTCTGGAAACGGCGCGTCTTGCGCCGTCCGCACAGTCGGATCGCGACGCCGCAAGTGAAGCAATGGAAGGCGGTGTATCGCGTTCGCAGTTGCACTTGCAGTTGTCGGTGGAATGACGCGGTTGGCTGCAGCGCGCGAAAACGCGTGATAGGATTGGGTTTGCGTCGATTTGAGATCAGCTTGCGGACGCGGGTTTCGATGGCTTCATCAATCGGAACCCGAAACAGCTAAAGCGAACCGGTGGAGAGTCCGACGAACATCGACTCCCTTCCCGGCGACGCTACAGGCTTTTTCGCACCGAGCCCGCTCATGCTGACGCAGAAGCGGGCTTTTTTGCGTCCCGGTTTTTGAATGCGGCCGGGCCACCACGAATGGAAGAGATGGAAAGAATGGACGATACGAACATGGACGACAACCTCAACTTCGACACGCTCGCCGTGCGCGCGGGAACCCTTCGCAGCGACTTCAACGAGCATTCGGAAGCGATTTTCCTGACATCGAGTTTCGTGTTCGAAAGCGCCGCGCACGCTGCGGAAAGCTTCAAGAACGCCGAAGAGGCTTACACGTACTCGCGCTTCACGAACCCGACCGTCGCGATGTTCCAGAAGCGCCTGGCCGCGCTCGAAGGCGGCGAGGCATGCATGGCGACGGCGTCGGGGATGGCCGCGATCATGTCGGTAGTGATGTGCTCCATGCAGCAGGGCGACCATCTGGTCAGCTCGAAGAGCCTGTTTGGATCGACGGTCGGCATGTTCTCGCAGATCTTCACCAAGTTCGGCATTACGACCACGTTCGTCGATCCGACCAATCTCGATGAATGGCGCGCCGCCGTGCGTCCCGAAACGAAGATGTTCTTCCTGGAGACGCCGTCGAATCCGCTGACCGAGATCGCCGACATTGAAGCGATCGGGAAGATATCGAAGGAAGTGGGCGCGCTGTTCGTCGTCGATAACTGTTTCTGCAGCCCGGCGTTGCAGCAGCCCTTGAAGCTCGGCGCGGACGTCGTGATGCATTCGGCCACCAAGTTCCTCGACGGGCAGGGCCGAGTGCTCGGCGGCGCGCTGGTCGGATCGAAGCAGTTCATCATGGAAAAGGTCTTCCCGTTCGTGCGCAGCGCGGGCCCGACCTTGTCCGCGTTCAACGCGTGGGTATTGCTCAAGGGCATGGAAACGCTCTCGCTGCGGGTGGAGAAACAGTCGTCGAATGCGCTGGAGATCGCGCGCTGGCTGGAAACGCATCCGGCTATCGAGCGCGTGTTTTATCCGGGGCTCGAGTCGCATCCGCAGTACGCGATTGCGAAAAAACAGCAGAAGGCGGGCGGGGCGATCGTGTCGTTCGAGCTGAGGGGCGCGACGCGGGAAGAGCAGCGGGCGAACGCGTGGCGCGTGATCGATTCTACGAAGATCTGCTCGATCACCGGTAATCTCGGCGATACACGCACGACGATCACGCATCCATCCACGACCACGCACGGTCGCTTGACGCCGGAAGTTCGTGAGGCCGCAGGGATTCGGGAGGGGTTGATCCGGCTTGCGGTGGGCCTGGAAAACGCCGGGGATATTCGTGGGGATCTGGAACGCGGTTTGGACGGCCAGTAATTCGACAGCGGGGTCGGGATTCGATCCCGGACCCCGCTATCGAAAAAAATCAAACGTCCAGCAATTCCACATCGAAGACCAGCGTGGCATTCGGCGGAATCACGCCGCCCGCGCCGCGCACGCCGTAGCCGAGTTGCGGCGGAATCGTCAGCTTGCGCTTGCCGCCGACCTTCATGCCCTGTACGCCTTCATCCCAGCCCTTGATGACCATGCCGCCGCCCAGCACGAACGCGAACGGATCGTTGCGGTCATGGCTCGAGTCGAACTTCTGGCCGTCGGTCAGCCAGCCCGTGTAATGCACGCTGACCGTCTTCCCGGCGACGGCATCCGCACCTTCACCCACGACCAGGTCTTCATACTTGAGGCCCGAGTCTGTCGTCACAATCGCCATGTTTCTCTCCTTGTGTACGCCGGCTTCATCGCCGGCTGAAATCGAAACCGGTATTGTAGGGCTTTCGGGCGCATCGTCACATCCGGCGAAGCGTGCACGGCGTTTGCTGCACACTCTGGCCGTTATCCTGTAATTAATCGCGTGAGGCTGACTTGCCCCGGATCGAGAGGCCTTAGGCACTCCCCTATAATGGCCAGTCATCTCGATAAAACCGGGCAAGGTCCTCGCATTTATCAACGCTCAAGGATTTCCAATCGTGACAACGTCTTTCTCAGGCACGGTCGAAACGGGGCGCGCTCCCCGTCCTGAAGCGCCGGTCGCGGGCACGGATGGCGTGCTTGTCCTGAATGCCGCGCAGCGCTGCCTCTCAGCCGACACCGTTCTCACGCATCTGTTCGACCTCGACGCCCGCGCGTTCGAGGGCCAGGCGCTTGCCGATACCCCTTTGCCAAAGCCGCTCATCGCGGTGCTTGCCGAAGCCGCCGATGCCGCGCTCGCCGCAGGCAGCGTCCGGA
>NZ_JBSIPA010000549.1:0-4115 GCF_053574605.1 Caballeronia sp. M23-90
TCTGGCAGCGGCGCCGTGCCGTATTGCGTCGGCGGGGCTGAAGATCGTACCGGTGGTCGGTCACGTCGCGGCGGCTCCAACCGACGCGTGCGCCGGGGTGATCGATCCTTGATTGGCGTGCAGCGCGGCGCTTGACCGCACAAACGACGAACAAAAGGATATCGAGATGAAACGAATTTTTGGACGAACGCGCGAGATAAGGAGGAAGGTCGCCGCCGCCCTTGCGGCGCTGTGTGCCGGGTCTGCGGCGCATGTGGCATCTGCCATGCCGCTCACTGTGCCCCAGATCCAGACGGCTACCATGAACACGCTGCGCTACAAGTGCGACGGCGGTCATGCGCTGACAGTCCAGTACATGAACACCAAGAACAAGCAGAGCTTCGCGCTGCTCACCGTGGACGGCCGCAAGATGTTGTTCGTCAACGTCCTTGCTGCGTCCGGCGCGAAATACGTTGGCGACCACTACACGTGGTGGACGAAAGGCCCGGAAGGCACGCTTACCGACGAGACCGCCGACCCGAAAGCCGCGCCCATGCTTGCTGAGTGCAAGACAGGAACCTGATCCGGCCAGTGTCTGATAGGCAGTGAAAGCCCGTTTCGACGTCAATCGAAACGGGCTTTTTGTTTTGGCGATTTCGCCGAAAACATAGGCCGGATGGCCAGCGTGAGGGCTCGTCGCGGCATCGAACGGCTATCCGGAGTATGGTTGCCATGGTGATGTGGACTGAGGCGCACGCGCCGCTGGTACGCGAATGTTTTGCGACGCGGGGTGCGTCTGATCGATGTGCCTATCTTTAGACTGAGGCAGAGGCTGACATGCTGAAGAAAACCTATCCGTATTACCTGGCGAACGAAGCCGTGAACGCCAACACAGACCTGGAAGTCACCGATAAATACAGCGGCGAGGTCGCGACCCGCGTGGCAATGGCAGACGCGAAAACAATCGATGCCGCCATCGGCCACGCCGTTGCTGCCCAGCGCGCGATGCGCGAATTCAAGCCATACCAGCGGCAAGCCGTGCTCGACCATTGCGTGAAGCGCTTCCGTGAACGTTTCGATGAACTCGCCGAAGCGCTGTGCATAGAGGCCGGAAAGCCAATCAACGACTCAAAGGGCGAGGTAACGCGTCTTATCGACACCTTCAGGGTGGCGGCCGAGGAATCGGTGCGTATCGACGGCGGCATGATCAACCTGGAGATCGCGCCTCGCGCCGCCGGTTATCACGGCTATTACAAACGCGTGCCGATCGGGCCGTGTTCGTTCATCTCGCCGTTCAATTTTCCGCTGAATCTCACAGCACACAAGGTCGCACCCGCGATCGCCGCCGGTTGTCCGTTCGTGCTGAAACCCGCGAGCCGCACGCCGGTCGGTGCGTTGATCATGGGCGAAGTACTCGCCGAGACCGATTTGCCAAAGGGCGCATTTTCGATTCTCCCGGCGCATCGCGACGGCGCGGATCTTTTCACAACCGACGAACGTTTCCGCTTGTTGTCGTTTACCGGATCTCCTGCGGTCGGCTGGGAGCTGAAGAAAAAAGCCGGCAAGAAGAAGGTGATCCTGGAACTGGGCGGCAACGCGGCGGCCATCGTGGACGGCGACCAGGCCGACCGGCTGGATTACGTAGTGGACCGGCTGACGTTCGGCGCGTTCTACCAGTCGGGGCAAAGTTGTATCGGCGTTCAACGGATCATTGCTCACGCGGATATCTACGATGCGCTGCGCGAAAAGCTCATCGCAAAAACGAAATCGCTGAAGATGGGCGATCCGAAAGACGAAAACACTTTCGTGGGCCCGATGATCTCGGAATCCGAGTCCAGACGGCTGGCCGGCTGGGTGGAAAGCGCCGTGGCGAGCGGCGCGAGGATCATCGCCGGCGGGAAGGTGGACGGCGCCATGTTCGAAGCGACGTTGCTCGAAGGTGTGAAGCGCGATCAGGATCTGTACCGGAAGGAGGCGTTTGGTCCGGTTGCGATACTCGAAAAGTTCACTGATTTCGCGCAGGCTCTCGAAACGGTCAATGACAGCGATTTCGGCCTGCAGGCCGGTGTTTTCTCCGATAGCCTCACCCACGTGAATCTCGCCTGGGACGAGCTGGAGGTGGGCGGCGTGGTCGTCAACGACGTGCCGTCGTTCCGCGTCGACAACATGCCTTATGGCGGTGTGAAGGATTCCGGGCTCGGGCGCGAAGGGGTCAAATATGCCATCGAGGACATGACCGAACTGCGGCTGATGGTGGTTCGCGATGTGCCGAAACCGGCGCCAGACACCGCGCCGAAGGCGAAATAGCCTGTTGTCGCCGCTGCGCTGTGTCGCCGGAAAGCCCGGCAGGCTGGGCCGGCGGGGTTTTCGCGGCAGCGGGGTACGCGACGCGATCCGTGTGTGGCTGCAAGCGGCGCAGTGCTACAATATCGGGCTTTCCCGTAGTTCGGACGCCACGACTGGCGCGGCTGCGGCGAAGGGCGGGACCGGCATGCTTTCATGCCGGTTGCCGTCGAGGTGGCGCCATGTGAGTCGCTGCAACCCTGCGCGCTACTTGTAACTTGCCGTTTGAGCCGTTTGTACTAGCTGCACGTACTACGCTGTCCGGCTGAATCAGTACGGACCTGGCAACAATTCGCAGAGGTCGAAACCTTGCGAATTCGAAGTCCGCGCGTTGATCGTCGATTGCCAGTTGCAAGGCGAAACACGCGGCTTCTTTCTTCACGATGTCCATGAGCGGTGGAATGACCGCTCGCGCGCCGCTCCGGCGCATTTTTAGCGAAAGCGAAAGCCACCAAAGTCACCATGTCCGATCCCGTCGTCACGAACCCGTCCGCCGCTCAATCCGACGCACCCGGCGCTGAAATCAGCGCTACGCCTCACGTACCCGAGGCTGCAGCGCCTGCTCCCGTGCCTACATTCGACCAGTTCGGCCTGTCCGCTGACATCCTGCGCGCAGTCGTCGAATCCGGCTACACGATCCCTACGCCCATCCAGGCGCAGGCCATTCCGGTGGTCCTTGCTGGCCGCGACGTCATGGGCGCCGCGCAAACCGGCACGGGCAAGACTGCAAGTTTCTCGCTGCCGATCATCCAGCGCCTGCTGCCAATGGCCAGCACGAGCGCATCGCCTGCCCGGCACCCCGTGCGCGCGCTGATCCTCACGCCCACACGTGAGCTCGCCGATCAGGTCGCCGCCAACGTGCAGGCTTATTCCAAGCACACGCCGCTGCGCAGTACGGTGGTGTTCGGCGGTGTCGACATGAATCCGCAGTCGGAAGCCTTGCGGCGCGGCGTGGAAATCCTGATCGCAACGCCCGGGCGCTTGCTCGACCACGTTCAGCAAAAGACGCTGAATCTCGGTCAGGTACAGATGCTCGTGCTGGACGAAGCCGACCGCATGCTCGACATGGGTTTCCTGCCGGATCTGCAGCGCATCCTGAACCTGCTGCCGAAGGAGCGCCAGACGCTGCTGTTTTCGGCCACGTTCTCGGGCGAAATCAAGAAACTGGCGGCGACTTATTTGCGCAATCCGCAAACCATCGAAGTCGCTCGCAGCAATTCCACGAACGCGAACGTGCGGCAAATCGTGTTCGAAGTCGCTGAAAGCGACAAGTCGGGCGCGGTAACGCAGTTGATTCGCGAGCGCGGGCTGAAGCAGGTGCTGGTGTTCTGTAACAGCAAGATCGGCGCAAGCCGTCTCGCACGCGTGCTCGAAAAAGACGGAATCATCGCGACGGCGATCCACGGCGATCGCACGCAGGGCGAGCGCATGCAGGCACTCGATGCGTTCAAGAAAGGCGAGATCGAAGCGCTGGTCGCGACCGACGTTGCCGCGCGTGGCCTCGACATCACCGATTTGCCGGCAGTGATCAATTTCGACCTGCCGTTCAGCGCGGAAGACTACGTTCACCGTATTGGCCGGACCGGACGGGCGGGTGCGACGGGCGACGCGTTGTCGCTGTGCAGCCCGAACGAGCGCAAGCAACTCGCCGATATCGAAAAGCTGATCAAGCGGCCGCTCGAAGTCATGACGCTGAAGGTCGATGTCCCGGTGCGGCGCGAATCGTCTCCGGGTCGCCGCGACGAACGGCCGGCCAATACGGTGAACGTAGTCTTCCGCGCTGAACGGCAGGA
>NZ_JBSIPA010000054.1:0-22635 GCF_053574605.1 Caballeronia sp. M23-90
TTTGCTATACGTTCGAGGAACGCAGCAGTCAGCGACTCGGAAGTCATCGCGCCGCTGGCAAAGCCGGACTGGACTTGTTCGACGGTGAGTTCGGTGACATCGATAGTCGTGTCGGTCATGGAAAGATTTCCGGATTCAGGAAGATGATCGCGTTATAGCGCGGATTGAACTTTGCTATACGTTCGAGGAACGCAGCAGTCAGCGACTCGGAAGTCATCGCGCCGCTGGCAAAGCCGGACTGGACTTGTTCGACGGTGAGTTCGGTGACATCGATAGTCGTGTCGGTCATGGAAAGATATCCGGTTTCAAACGAGCAATGAATGGAGTGGTTCTGGCGCTTCAGGCAATACCGGCGAACTCGTCGAGCATTGCCGGGTCCGTGACGATCTCGGGCGGAATCTCGCGCGTGACCGTGCCCTTTTGCAGGATCAGGATGCGCTGCGACAGCGACGCAATGAAGTTGAGGTTCTGCTCGACCAGCAAGATGGTGAGGCTGCGCTGCTCGGCAACACCCTTCAGTGTGTCGATGATTTCGTCGATGATCGACGGCTGGATCCCTTCCGTGGGTTCATCGAGCAACACGATTTTTGGTCCGCCGCACAGGCATCGCGCGAGCGCCAGCAATTGCTGCTCCCCGCCCGATAGCGCGCCGCCCGGGCGGTCGAGATACGCTTTCAGACGTGGAAACAGTTCGAGGATTTCCGCGATCGTCTCTGTCTCGCCGCGCTTTGACAGCAGGCATCCCACACGCAGGTTTTCCATCACGCTCAATGTCGGGAAAATCTCGCGGCCCTGCGGCACATAGCCGATTCCCGCCTTGGCGCGAGCCGTGGCGCTGTAATGCGTGATGTCCACGCCATTGAAGCGCACGGTTCCCGAGGTCGTCGGCAAATGCCCGGTCAGCGTGCGCAGCAGCGTGGTCTTGCCCATGCCATTATGGCCGAGAATCCCCACGCGCTCGCCTGCCTTCACGGAGAAATTCACTTGATTGAGAATCGGGATGCGTCCGTAGCCGGAGCATAACTGCGTCGCCTCGAAGAGCACCGTGCCTGCGTTTTCGCCGCTCATGCTGCACGCCTCCCGAGATACACATCCTTCACACGCTGGTCGGACAAGACAGTGTCCACCGATCCTTCCACCAGCACCGCACCTTGCGAGAAGACAGTCACGGTGCGCGCGATCATGCGAATGAACTGCATGTCGTGTTCCACCACGACCAGCGCCTGCGTCTTGTTGATTTCCTGAATCAGCTCCGCGGTGCGATGCACTTCTTCGTGGTTCATGCCGGCGGCAGGTTCATCGAGCAGAATCAATTCGGGTTCCTGAGCAAGTACCGTAGCGATCTCGACCCACTGCCGCTGCCCGTGCGCGAGCTGACCGACGATCCGGTCCGCGATGCCGTCGAGTTTGAGCCGGGTCAGCGTTTCATCCACGATACGACGCGCATGCGCCAGCGACTTGCGCCGCCCCGCGCCAATGAACACGTTCTCGCGCACGCTGAGTCCGTTGAACACGTTGGGCACTTGCGTCTTGATACCCACGCCCAGCCGAGCGATCTGATGCGGGTTGCTGCCGGTGACATCGTGGCTGCGGAAATGAATGCTGCCTTCGGTCGGTTTCAACTGTCCCGTAAGCATCTTGAAGAAGGTGCTTTTGCCCGCGCCGTTCGGGCCGATCAGGCAGCGCAATTCGACTTCGCGCAGCGTGAAATCGACTTCGCGTACAGCGGTCACACCGCCAAAGCGCATGGTGACGCCCTTGGCCTGGAGAAGCGGAGGAAGAGCATTCATCAGTGCGACTCCGGCTTGGCGGTGGCGGACGAAGGCGGCGCGCCGGCAGCGCCTTTTGTCGGCGAGCCCAGTCGCAACAACAAGGAGCGCGCGACAGGCACGACGCCCTGCGGCACGAGCAGCACAAACGCGACGAGCACGATGCCAAGCCCCAGACTCGGGTCGATCACATGCTGTGTTCCAGCAATATTGATCAGATACTGGATGGCAACCGCGCCGAGTATCGGTCCGATCAGCGTGCCCAGCCCGCCGATCAGCACGGAAATGATGACCTGCGCCGACATGGTGAGCGCGAACACCGTCGGGCTGATGAAGCCACCCCAGTTCGCGAAGATACAGCCCGCCGCGCCCGCAATGCCCGCGCCGACCATGAACGACATCAGCTTGTACATGCGCGGGTCGTAGCCAATCAGCATGGCGCGGGTTTCGTTCTCGCGGATGGCGACCACGACCCGTCCGAAACGCGACGCGAGAATCCACTTGAGCAACCCGTACACCACGATCAGCGCGCCCATTGCGACATACCAGACACCGATCTGGTCGAGCTGCTCGTCCGGTTTTCCCGGCGGCGCGAACA
The DNA here is from genome assembly GCF_053574605.1 of Caballeronia sp. M23-90. Lineage (NCBI taxonomy): Bacteria > Pseudomonadati > Pseudomonadota > Betaproteobacteria > Burkholderiales > Burkholderiaceae > Caballeronia > Caballeronia sp. M23-90. The sequence goes on from NZ_JBSIPA010000054.1 coordinate 2,368, forward strand.
CGGGGATGGCAGGGATGCCGTTGAAGCCGCCGAGCACCGCTTCACCAATGTGATACTGGCTGCCCGAGGTCGAGTTCATCAGTTCGAACAGGATCACCGAAACGGTCAGCGTGATCACGCCAATGTAGGCATCGGATATACGGCCGTAGAACATGAAGTAGCCGAGCAACGCGGCGAACAACATGGGGGCGATGATCGACAATGCGGCGGCCAGCGTGGTATCGCCGAAATTGATCGCCGCAATGGCATACGTGTAGGCGCCGATGCCGAGAAACGCGGCTTGCCCGAACGACAGGATGCCCGCATACCCCCACACGAAGCCCTGGCTCAAACCGTAGATGGCCATGCCCGCGAACAGCGTTGCCTGCATTACGCCAAACGCGCTGATGGTGCGAGGCAATGCGAACATGACCACGAGGCAGATCATCACGACCGCCAGCGTGCCGCCCAGAAAAGATCTCGACCGAAGCGATTTCATGAGCTGCGCCTGAGGAAACGTCCGGTGATGCCCTGCGGCAGGATGCGGATCAGCAAGACCGCTGAAGCAAGCAGCGCGATATCGCCTATGACAGGCGTAGACATGAACGAGACGATCTCGTTGATGAAGCCAAAGAGCCCCGCCGCGAGACCCGTCCCCGCGATGATCGCAGGGCCGCCACCCAGCACGGTAATGAACGCCTTTGCAATGTACGCGCCGCCCATGCCGGGCGAGACACCTGAAATCGGCGACAGCACGCCGCCCGCAAGACCGGCGAGCGCGGCGCCAAGCGAGAACGTCGCCATGTAGACCGCCGACGGCCTGACCCCGAGCGAAGCCGACATCGCCGGATTCTGCATGGTGGCACGCAGGATCAGGCCGAAGCGCGTGCGGCGCAAGAGCACGAGCAAGGCAGCGAGCACGACAATACCTATACCGATGATCACCAGGCTGTACGCACTCACGCGGTATTGCCCGATCGAAAAACTCCCCACCGGCATCTGCACCGACTTCACCACGTTACCGAAGATGGACGTGATCAGCCCGATGAGACCCAGGCTGATGCCCCACGTGGCGAGCATCGTGTCCATCATGCGGCCGTATAGAAACCGGATGATGGTGCGCTCGAGGATCAGACCCACCAGGCCGACGACGATAGGCGGCAGGATCAGCATCGATACCCAGATGTTGACGCCTGCCGTGCTGGCCGTCACGGCTGTGTAAGCGCCGAGCATCATGAACTCGCCGTGCGCGAGATTGATGATGCGCATCATGCCGTAGATGACGCCGAGGCCGATCGTGATGAGCACGAGCGTGGCGACGCCGGTCAGCACATTGAAGGCGAGTAGCCCGGTCAGGTCCATGGGTTGCGCCTCCTCAGGCCGGCGTGAACTGCTTGTTCGTGCGGGGTGACTTGATGAGATCGCACGCGCCGCCCGTGTCCGACGGGAACTGGTTCGGGAATGTCTGCAGGATGTCCCACACCTTGTCTTTCGGCCGTGCAAGGTAGGCGTTCCGAATGGTGTGATGCGTCGCCGGATCCATCTTGACCGTACCCGATGGTCCTTCGATCGTGATGCCGGTCTCGAGCGCCGTCACGACCTTCGCCTGCTCTACCGACCCGGCTTTCTTAACCGCCTCGGCCCACAGCATGATGCCTTCGTAGGTGGCGGTATCGAGCTCGCCGAGGTCCGTCAGGCTGGGCCCGTACTTCGCCTGCATGCCTTTGACGAAGGCGTTCGCGTTTGGCGTGTTGAGGTTGTTGTAGAAGCCGAAGCACGTGATGATGCCGTCGGTGGTCGCGGCGTCCATGGTCGTGAGTTCATCGCCGAGACCGAACACGGTCGCACCGACCGGGATCTTCGACTTCATTCCCGCTGCGGCCCACTGCCGGTAGAAACCAACATGGTTCGCGCCGACCAGCGCCGAGAGCACCATGTCCGGCTTCGCTTCCTGAATGCGGCTGATGGTGGAGGAAAAGTTGGTGACATCGAGCGGGAAGAAATCGGTATTGACCACCGTGCCGCCCGCCGCCTTCACGAATTTCGTCATCCAGCTTGCAGTGATGTGACCATAGTTGTAGTCAGCCGCGATGATATAAACCTTCTTGCCCCAGTTCTTCATTGCGTATTCGACGATGTGGTCCACCGTCTGCGCGGGCGTCGTGCCGGTACAGAACACGTTGCGGTCGCAGACTCCGCCTTCGTATTGCGTGTTGTAGAAATAGAGCGTCTTGCTGCGATCGAAGATCGGCCGGATGGCTTCACGCGAAGCCGACGTAATGCCGCCCTGGATCACATCGACCTTGTCCTGCAGCACCAGTTGCTGCGCATATTGCGTGTAGAGCTGAATGCTGCTTTGTGTGTCGTAGGCAATCAGCTTGACCGGCCGCCCGAGAAGGCCACCCTTGTCGTTGATCTGCCCGACGGCGAATTCCGTCGCCTGGATCATGCGCCGGCCCTCGAGGCCAAGCGCGCCGGTTCCATCCAGGAGGCTTCCCAGCTTGATCGGCTCCGCCGCCGACGCGTTGCGGGTGACGTACGGCCCCACCAGTGCACCTACCGCGGCCGCCGCTCCAAATTTCAACGCTTTACGACGAGATCCGGATTCCATAGTCATCGATTCGCTCCGCATGCGATTGTGTTTGATTTGCCCGGTTTCAGTGTAGGCAAACAAAAATCCGCAAGATATTTATCAAAATAATCAATACATCGGGCAAATCGGGCATGACCAGACAAGAAAAAAGGCGCTTGTGAAGCGCCTTGCGCGATGCATGCCGGTTTTTGGAGCCGACTCAGGCAATCGATCGAGGCAGTCGCGGATTGCGTTGCAGGGAAGGCGAGCGCTCGGTGATCTGCGGGCCGGAGTCTCCTTCAGCAATATCTCCAGCCGCAAATTGCTTGCGATACGCAGCAGGCGTGAGTGCCTTCAGCGCCTTGAACTGCCGGTTGAAGTTAGCGACGTTCGGAAACCCGGAGCGGGCTGCAACAACGGAAACGGGTGCGGAGGTATGCGCGAGCATCCGGCAGGCATGTCCAATCCTGATCCGGGCGATATATCGCCCGACGCTCTCTCCAATGTGCTGCTCAAAGTAGCGGGCCAGCGAACGTTCCGACACATTCGCCGCTTCGCAAAGTTCCGATAGACGCAGCGGCTCGGCGAAGCGCAAGTCGATCATCGACAGAACGCGATTGATGCGTTCGGGTTCATGGCCCGATGGCCCTTCTGTCCGGTCGCTGAATGAAGTGGGCGAAGCGAGCGGTTCGCCGGGCGCTTCGGCAAGCGTGCACAAGACATTCAACGCTGCGGCGAGGCGTTCTCGAGATGTGCTGGATAGCAGCTTGTCGACGTGCGTGTGCATTGCGGCGCCGACCTCCGGACTGAACGCAAGTCCGCATGCCGACCTGCGTAACAGGTTGCGCAAAGGCGCGTACTCCGGACAGACATCGGCAAGTCGCCGCGCCCAGTCGCCACCAAACCAGATCACGATTGCAACCTGCGGGGACGCGGGATCGATCGAGCGATTCGACGCCCACGTATGCGGAAGATTGGGCGGCACGAGAACCAGGTCTTCATCGGCATAGGCCGCAATCGAATCGCCGATATAGCGCTTCCCGTGACTATTCAGCGTCAGTGTCAGTTCGTATTCAGGATGGTGGTGCCATTCGAAAGGAATGCGCGGCAAACGCCGGTGGTAAACCCTGACGGAGCAGTCGTCTCCGAAATGAACGCGTTCGTAAGCGGGTTTCATGGCACAAGGCGCAAAGTAATTGTCCGGATCGTATCACTATCGCGGAGACGGTCAGCCTATGCTCTGGATAACCCGGAACCCATAAGGAGACAATCATGGCACTGAAAATCGACGACCTTCCCGCAGCCATCCGGCAGGCCAAGCAGGAACTTCGTGCGCGCCTGCCGAACTACCGAGATGTCTTCGCGGAGGTGGACGAAGCTATTCGCGCCGAAGCCGCCAGGCTCGCCGCACAACGCGGTCGCGGCGAAAACGTAATCCCCGAAATCCAGTTCTCGGACATCGCGGAGCAGCGCGTGAGTGCCGCGCAGATCGACCTTGTAAAGACGCGCGGTGCTTGTGTAATCCGCAACGTCTTCGACCGCTCGAAGGTCGAGCAATGGGACCGTGACATTGCAGAGTACGTGGAGCGCAACGACCTGGATACACGACTGAAGACCCGTGCAAAAGACAAGTATTTTGGGCAGCTTGCATCGAGCAAGCCGCAGATCTATGGCGTGTACTGGTCGAAGCCGCAGGTACTTGCGCGGCAGGCGCCGTCGCTGACTGCGGCGCGCGTGTTCTTGAACCGACTGTGGTGCAACGAAAGTGAAGGCCGGGTCCACTTCGATCCGGAGCGCGTGCCGGCTTATGCGGACCGGATGCGCCGGCGGCCACCCGACTCCGAGTCATTGGGCTTGTCGGCGCATTGCGACGGCGGCTCGGTCGAGCGCTGGATCGAGGGCAATTTCCGCAAGGTTTATCGACACGTGTTTAATGGGAACTGGCGTCAGTACGACCCGTTCGACGCCGCGTTCCGGCCGGACGTCGAGGAGATTGCATCGCCTGCAGTATGTTCGATGTTTCGCACGTTTCAGGGGTGGACTGCGCTCACGCCACAAGGACCTGGCGATGGCACGCTGCAACTCGTGCCCATTGCGAATTCAATGGCATACATCCTGTTGCGCGCCCTTCAAGACGATGTGGCCGACGACGACCTGTGCGGCGCCATGCCCGGCCGCGCACTTTCCATCAAGCCGGAATTTCATGCGCCGCTGTTCGACGCCCTCTCGTCGATCCCACACATGCAGGCGGGCGACACCGTGTTCTGGCACAGCGACGTGATCCACGCGGTGGAAGATGCACACCGCGGTGCGGGCTACAGCAATGTAATGTACATCGCGTCGGCACCCTCATGCGCCAAAAACGACGAATACCTCAAGCGGCAGTTATCCAGCTTCATTGAAGGCAAGAGCCCGCCCGACTTCCCGGCCGACAATTTCGAAGTCGATTTTGCCGGACGAGCGACAGCCGAGGACTTGACGCCACTTGGCAAAGCGCAACTCGGCTTTGGTCTGTAATCGCCATCAATCAAAGGACACGACGGCACGCCACGATGGCGTGCGTCAGACCAGCGCGAAACAAAAAACGCTGAATCTTGCAAGAATGACACACCTGTTTTCGGCGCTCCCAAACAGCTTCATTCAGGGTTGTTTTCTTCGCAATCCTCCCAATACCGCAGCGGATCGCGATGTTTTGGATAGCGGGCAGTAAGCCACGCGGACAACCTCGTCCAATCCGGATGGTTGGTGCCCGTCTGAGCAGACCAGATCGATGACCTTTCGAGGACCTGACCAATCGCGCGATCCCGGATCAGCAGGCTGCCCAGTCCGCTTGAACTGTTCGTCTGCGATTCAACCTGGTACCGCGGCAAAACCCTGAGCTCGGCGTCCTTGGCCCACCCATATAGCGCGCGGACCACGCCGGACGAATCGCGCAACTCTATGGGCCCGCTGTCCGGACGAACGGCCGTCCATCCCTCGGGGAACTCGGCAACAATCTCGCTTGCACCTTCCCTCACCCATTTCACGCGTAATGATCGCGTCATTGCCTCGCGCAGGTGAGAGGCTGAGTCATACCCCGCCGGCAATTCGATTGCCGTTGGAAGCGTGATGAGATTGTCTTTCCAGAGCCTGGTTTCATCGTCGACGCGCTTGACGACGTCGAACACCCCCGCTTCGAACGGATTCTCGGGCCGGCTCGATGCCCTGGCATCCCCGGCGGGCAGGCCCTCGAAAAGACGCTCGGCATCCTGGCGAGTCAGTTTTGTTTTCCCTTTTTTCATAAGTCTCTCTGCAGTGCATGAATTCGCCCAACACCTTGGCGCTGACACCCGTTGTGTCAGGCGCCACCTTCGTTCTCAGACACTGTTGCACTCGCCTGCCGCGCTATTCTGCGCCATCCGCATCGTGCCGGCTTGTGCCGCCGCAATCAGCGAGATGCAACGTCACAAATCTTCCAGGACGACGATAGGCGCCGATCCTTGCGCCGCCCGTGGAAACCCCATTTCGACCGTGTGCTCGCGGCCGTCATCGACCAATATCACCTCACCGCCTTGCTGTGGCACACCATCAAGAATGGCGTGCTTCACGCTATCGATCGCAGCCTCATTGACCGTTATGCGGAACGGCGTATCCCCGTACCGATAAGTCATCTCGAAGGAACGCCAGTTCGCCGGCAAGAGCGGTGCGACGCTCAAGCGATCACCGATCACGCTCAAACCAAGCAAGGACTCCACCACCAGCCGGTACATCCAGGCCGCCGAGCCCGTGTACCAGCTCCACCCGCCTCGGCCTTCGTGGGGACTGACGCCATAGACATCGGCCGTCATCACATACGGTTCGACCTTGTACTGCGTGATGGCCGGTCCGCCTCTGCCATGAAGGACGGGGTTGATCATGCGCAGCAATTCCCAGGCGCGCTCGCTGTCACCCAGCGTGGCGAAAGCCATCGTCGCCCATATTGCTGCATGCGTGTACTGGCCGCCGTTTTCACGCACGCCGGGCACATAACCCTTGATATATCCGGGATCGAGCGCCGAACGGTCGAACGGCGGCGCCAGAAGCCGGATCAGACCGGCGTCGCGCTTCACCAGATAACGATCGAGCGACGCCATTGCCTCGCGCTGCCGGTCAGCGGACCCCGCGCCGGACAACACCGACCAGCTTTGCGCAATCGAATCTATCTTGCATTCGTCATTGGCGGCAGATCCGAGTGCAGTGCCATCGTCGAAATACGCTCTTCTGTACCAATCGCCGTCCCAGCCATGCAGTTCCAGGTTATCGCGCAATAGGACTGCCTGGCTCCGGCAGCGGGTTGCGAACCCGGCATCGCCATGCATGAGCGCGGTGTCGGCGAACTTGAGCAGTACGTCGTAGAGGAAAAAGCCAAGCCACACGCTTTCACCCCGGCCCTGTGCGCCAACGAGGTTCATGCCGTCGTTCCAGTCGCCACTGCCTATTAACGGGAGCCCGTGAGCGCCCTTCGTCATTCCATGCTCGATCGCGCGAACGCAATGCGCGTAGAGCGTTTCGACCAGCGGCGAAGTTCCCGGCAAGTCGTAGTAAGAATCCTCGCCGACGTGGACTGCGCGCCCTTCTATGTATCCGACGCGTTCGTCGAGCACGCTGCGGTCGCCTGTAATCGCGACATACCGGCTGGTCGCAACGGCGAGCCACAAGTAGTCGTCCGAGCATTCGGTGCGCACGCCGCGTCCAAGCGGCGGATGCCACCAGTGCTGCACGTCACCCTCCGGGAACTGGTGCGCGGCGCATAAGAGCAAATGCGCGCGGGTGAGCTGCGGTGTGGCGTGAATCATCGCCATAGAGTCCTGCAACTGATCCCTGAATCCAAATGCGCCGCCCGACTGGTAATAGCCGCTGCGAGCCCAGAACCGGCAAGCGATGACCTGATACATGAGCCAGCCGTTCACAAGCACGTCCACCGCCGGCTCGGGTGTCTTCACCTGCACCCGTCCAAGCGTCGCCCGCCAGTGCTCACGCACTTCATGGAGCGCGCTGGCCGCTGCTGCCGACCCGCGAAACGCCTTCGCAAGACCCTCCACCGACTGCGCATCGTGTGCCGCGCCCATCTGGAAAACTATTTCATGACTGTCGCCATCGGCGATATCGAAGTCCGCTTTCAGTGCCGCGCAGGGATCGAGCCCGGCGCCCGCACGTCCGGACAATCGGGCGTGCCGCATGGCCGCTGGCGCACGAAGGCTGCCATTGCGGCCGATAAACTCGCGGCGATCGCACGTAAAACTCGACACCCCTTCGTCGACGGCGAAGAACCCGACGCGACCGCCGAATTCCATCGAATAGTCGTTGCGGGCAAAGAGCGTCCCCGTCAGCGGATCGGCTTCGGTGACGATGTGCATGGCGGATTTCTCGCGCAGGTCTCCGAGCGTCCACTCCACATAGCCGGTCGCAGAAAGGCGTCGCGCACGACCGGAGACATTGCGGATCTTGAGCACCGAAAACTTGATCGATGCGTGCAACGCGACGTACACCCATAACTCGGACCGGATGCCCTCTTCCTCATGCTCGAAGACGCTGTATCCAAATCCGTGACGCGTGGTGTATGTGCCGCTGCCGCGCCGGGGTAACGGCGTAGGCGACCAGTGCTGACCGGTCTCCTCGTCGCGCAAATAAAATGCCTCGCCGCTACTGTCGCTGACAGGGTCGTTGATCCATGGCGTCAGCCTGAACTCGTGTGCGTTCTCGCTCCATGTATAGGCGCCCCCGCTCTCCGAGACGACCGACCCGAATTCCGGATTCGCCAGCACGTTGGACCACGGCGCGGGTGTCGCTTGCCCAGGCTGCAATCTGATGATGTACTCGGCGCCGTCTTCTGAAAAACCGCCATAGGGGTTTTGCAAAATCAGCACGTGCGGCTTTTCGGCAGGATGCCTTTCCAGCGAGGGTTCCTCGGCATACCCCGGCGTCGGCTCGAACGGCGCTTCGCTTGTTTCAGGACGCCGCCGCTCGACTTGCTCGGCAAGGCTTCCTCGCGTGTCGCTCACGATAATGCGGGCGACCGCCTGCATCAGATCACGGTCTTCACGCGACAATTGCTGGGCAGGTCGAACGAAGATTCCCCCCGGGCGGTCGATCAGGTTGGCTTCCGTGCCCGAAGCGATCAGACCCATGATCAGGTCCTGAAGATCTTGCCTGTACCCGGCATGGTCTTCGTTCCAGATCACGAGGTCGACAGCCAGACCCTTCAGCCTCCAGTACGCGTGCGCCTGCACCATCTGCCGGACCAGTTCGATGTTCGCCATATCGGTGATCTGCAGCAGAACGATAGGCAAGTCGCCTGATATCGACTGGCCCCACAGTCCCGACTGATTGCGGCGATTCGCGCTCAACACGCCGGATTCCGCGCGCAACGAAGCGTTCGCATAGATGATCGATGCCGCCATTTGCTCGTAAAGCCGGGCATCGGAGACCGTTGCGTTCATCTGCCTGAGCGACACCTGGCTATGCGTCCACGCAAGGTCGAACACACGGTCTGCAAGCTGACGGTCGCGATACTTGTTGATGAGGTGCAGGCACCCGTCGCGGCTGTCGCTCATGCCCGTCACGAAGTCGATGGTCGCCGACTGCCCCGGGTTGAGCGTGATCCTGCAACGAATGGAGACGACCGGATCGAGCACCGACCCCGCGCTGTTGGAGAGCCGGCCCTGGGTGTCGGAACCGTCGTCCATCGCAGCGGGATGCGCCACGTTGCGTCCCCGGCCGATGAAACGGGCACGATCGGTCTCGTACGAAATGGCATCGATATCAACGCCATGCGCCGCCAGCAAGTGGCACATCCAGGGCACCACTTCCTTGCTCGACCGGGCGCGCCGCGTGCAGAGGATCGCCTGCAGCGGCTCCAGCAGCTCTGTCTGGACAAACAGGTTGCTGAACGCGCGGTGCGCCGCGTCGGCAATCGCCGGTGCAAGCACGACTTCGCCATAGCTCGTCAGTTCGATGGTCCGCCGGACCCGCGCGCGATTGGTGATGCGAACACGCCGCAGCTCGATATCGTCTTCAGGCGAAACCACGATCTCGGTATGCGAATCGAAATCACGTTCGCGCACACGGAATTCGGCGCGTGCATCGGAGAAAATTGCTTCGTAAAGATCAGGATGCCGAAGCGTCGGCTGATGCGCGCTCGACCAGAATTCGCCGCTTGCAACGTCGCGCAGATAACAGAACATGCCCCAGTTGTCGGAGGTCATGTCCTCGCGCCACCTCGTGACCGACAGATCGCCGCAGCGGCTGTAACCGCCGCCCGCGCTGCTGACCATCACGTGATACCGGCCGTTCGACAACAATTGCACGGAAGGTCTCGGCCGGTCGGGGTCCGTGAAGATCCGCAACTTGGTTTCGGCAATCAGCGCGGCCGAATCCTCGGAAGGCAGCCCGGGCGTCGGCAGGTATTCCGTCGCGGTCTTCGGGATGCGCTCCTGCAACAACAACGTCGTCGCCTTGAACTGCGGGTCAGATTCAAAACGCCGCTGCATGGGTTGCCCCAGCAGGACGCTTGCCAGCGACAACAAGCTCATGCCCTGATGATGCGCCATGTAGGACTGGATCACGACCGAGCTCTGGCCGCGAGGCACGCGCGCCTGGGTGTGATCGATGGCTTCGTACAGACCGAATCGGCCGGCCGCGCCGGTTGCGGCGAGACGCTGCAAGTTGCGGCATGCGGCGTCAGGCGCGACCATCAACGCGAGTGCGGTCGCGTAAGGCGCAATGACCACGTCGTCGCCGAGTCCACGCTTGAGCCCGAGCCCGGGCACGCCGAACGCGCGGTACTGGTAATTGAACTGCGCGTCGAGCACGTTGTAGCCGGATTCCGACACGCCCCACGGCACGCCGAGCTGATGACCGTATTCGATCTGCCGGGCGACCGCTGCGCGGCAGGTCTGGTCGAGCAGCGTGCCGTCGTATGTGGGCATGACGAGCATCGGCATCAAGTACTCGAACATCGAACCGGTCCACGACAGCAACACGGGAACACCGCCGGTACTCGTCAGCAAGCGTCCTAATGTGAACCAGCTTTCTTGCGGCAACTGGCCCTGCGCGATGGCAACAAAATTCGTCAATCGTGCTTCAGATGCAAGCAGGTCGTAGAAGCCGGCATCGAGACGCCGTTCGTCCACGTTGTATCCAATGCTCAAGAGTTCGCGGCTGCGGTCGTAGAGGAACTTGAAGTCCATCGTGGCAAGCTCGCCCGCCAGTCGTGCCAGGCGTTCAGCTTGCGCAATACGGTCGACCGCCGCGTTCCGTACTTCAACAACGCGCGTGTCCGACGGGTCATGCCACGCGCTCATATCGAGTTGCGCGAGTTGGCGGATGGTCGGCAGGGCTGCACTTGAATCCGGCGCGGCCGTCAGGTCGAAGAGATCGAGCTCATGCGCGATGTCGAGACATTGCGCCTTGAGCGCCCGCGACCAGAAAGCGAGATCGCTGTCAGCGCCGCCCTTGATATCGTGAACGAGCGTGTCCGTCAGGACCGATACCTGGCGCATGACCGCAACTGCTTCGCTAAGCGTGCGCGGCGGCGTTGCCGAAGCTGCGCCCAGAAGACCCGAGAGCGGCAGGAATGCGTCGAGATCGAACTCTGCAGCGTGGGCCGCTGCGCGATAGGCATCGAGGGTATCGGCGAGACCCGGGAACACGCGCCGGTCGAACGCCGGTTCGTCGGCCAGTTGCAGCAAGCCGCGGCTCAAGGTCATCAAATGGCCTGCAAGGTTGCCGCTGTCGACCGTCGAGACATAGCGCGGTCCAAGCGCCTCCAGCGTACTCGTGTCGTACCAGTTCAGGAAATGATTGCGATAACGCTCGAGGCCGTCCATGGTCGCAAGCGTCTCCCCGACTCTAGCGAGCATGCGTCCCGCGCTCAGATACCCGAAATCGAACGCAGCCAGATGCGCAAGCAGGCCCATGCCCATGTTGGTCGGCGACGTGCGGCGCGCGATGACCATCGCGCCGGTGGTCGGCATTTCCTGGATGTTGTCGGGCGGCAGCCAGTGGTCGTCGGCGCGGACATATTCGTCGAAGAAAGCCCACGTTTTCCTGGCCAGCGCGCGCAGGAACTGCGTTTCGCCGGCAGCAAAAGCGCTCTCGGTCTGAACGGGTGGCCGGCTGATCCACCATGCAAGCAACGGAGATACCAGCCACGCCAGCGCAAACGGCAATACGGCCGCCAGCGTTTCCGGTGTCCGGATGAACAGTACTATCGACGCTGCCCCAAGCAGCGGGCCGATCGCCATCTGCCTGTAGAGCGCCCTCGGGTCGTTCGTTGCGGCCCGCTCCACCTCGCGCGAAGCATTCCATTGCAGCATCTTCCTGTGGCTGTAACCGACCCGCCAAAGCGTGCGGACAATCGCGTCCATGCTGTACAGCGCTTCGTGTGGCAGCCACGCTAGCCCAAGCAGCGCCCGCGCGAGGTGACGACCTGCCGATTGCGTGGTCAACGCGATATGCCGGCGCAACGGCATGTCGTGCGGTTTCTGGAGCAATTCGATCAGGCTGGCGCTCAGCGGCATCCCCAGACTCAGCGCGACGATCGCGATGGTCCAGACGGCCGGCTGCCAGCCGCTGATCCAGCCGGTCAGCAACATGGCCAGCAAGGCGGCCGGCGCGGCGCTGCGGCGCAGGTTGTCGAACAGTTTCCAGCGGGACAGCAGCGAAAGCGGATTGCGCGCGAGGCCGCCATCCTGTGTCGGCGCCCAAGGGAAAATCCAGGGCAGCAGTTGCCAGTCGCCGCGAATCCATCGATGCCGACGGTTGACGTCCGAGCTGTAACGCGACGGATATTCCTCGTAGAGATGCACGTCGCTCAGCAAGGCGGCGCGCGCATAGCAGCCCTCCACCAGGTCGTGACTGAGGATGCGGTTATCGGGAAAACGCCCCTCTACTGCCTGCTCGAACGCATCGACTTCGTAGATCCCCTTGCCAATGAACGACCCTTCTCGGAACAGATCCTGATACACGTCGGACGCTGCCCGCGTGTACGGATCGATACCGGCATCGCCGCCGAACAGCCTCGCGTATGTCGAGCGTGCCGTGCTCGTCAGACTGACGCTTACGCGCGGCTGGAGGATCGCGTGGCCGGATGTGACCCGTTTCTTGTGCGCGTCGTTGACTGCTGCATTGAGCGGATGCGAAATTGCGCCGATGAACTGGCGGGCTGCATCGCGCGGAAGCTGGGTGTCCGTATCGAGCGTGATCACGTAGCGCACGCGGGGCAACGCCACGATGTTCCCCACGATCAGCGAGAACCGGTCTCGTCCCTCGCCTCGCAGCAGCGCATCGAGTTCAGCGATCTTGCCGCGCTTTCTCTCATGCGCCATCCAGGTTTTTTCGACAGCGTTCCAGCGTCGCGGCCGATGAAACAGGAAGAACCGGTCGCCTTCCGTGTCGCGATACTTTTCGTTCAACGCTTCAATGGCGAACTGCGCGCGGAGCATGAGGCCGGCATCCTGGTCCAGATGCTCGGTGGCCGCGTCCATGAAATCGGACAGCAAGCCGAAATGCAGATGCGGATCGCGATTCGCGAGGAACCGCACTTCGAGCCCTTCCGCCAGGTCCTCGATGTCCTCTGCGCTGCCGATCAACGATGGAATCACGACCAGCGTGCGCATTTGCGCCGGGATGCCCTTGGTGAAATCGAGGCGCGGCAACCAGTCAGGCTGGACCGTCAGCGTGACGGACCAGTTGACCAGATCGATCGCAAGGCGGCTCGCCATGAGCAGCGCGGGCACGGCGAGGAGCGCAATCAGGCCGCTGTGCCAGCCGTGACGATGCGCAGCATCAAGGAACGGCCACGCGAACGCGAAGGTGATCAGCGCGGCGAGCGTCAGGTAGATTGGCAGGGGCGCCAGCCGCAGGATGCGACGCCACACCTCGATTGCGCTGACCTTCGCTTGCAGATGCCGTTCAAGCAACGCAACGCCATCGCGCAAAAGATAGAACCCCACATGATGTGCGACGCCGCGAAGAGGCGTCGCCTTCACGGCATCGCGGGCGAGGTTGATCGCGGCACGCGCCACGATCTCTTCCGGACGCTTGCTTGCACGTGCGAGCCGTTCAACGCTATGCCGGTAGCGGTCGCGCGTGGCGAAGTCCATCGCCCGATAGACGTCGGCTGGATCTTCCCGCAGGACTTGCTCGACAAGACTTGCACTCTCGACGAAATCGCGCCAGTCGGTGGACGAAAGCAAGCGCAGGCTGCTGATGCTGTTGCTGATCGACACCTGGTCGGCCGCCTGCTGCTGCGCTTCCATCTGCACCATGCGGTCGATGCTCAGGCCCGACTCCGCGAGCAACTGTTCGATCCATGTCAGCGGCAACGCCAGGGTCGCGCTCTGACCCTGGAGGCGCCGCGCAAGTTCGGCCACGAAGGAGCTTGCCACCGGCGGCCTGGAGCGCGCCATGTCGGCGACCGTCAGGACCACGCTCTTGGGATCGCGTCCGGCCGTCTCGGTCATGCGGTCCGCCCACTGCCCTGCCAGGTTGCGGTCGTCCAGGTCGGTCGTCACACGGCTCGCAACACGCCGCAGATTTTCGATCAACGCCAGGCGCAACATGATCGGGATGGCCCACAACTCGCCGAGCGTGAGCGGTGTCACCGTCTGATATGCAGCGATGAAGCGGGACAGGCTTTCGTTGTTGACCCGTCCGTCGCCGTGTGAAATGGTCTCCAGCGCGATGCTGTAGACGCGCGGCAATTCGCTCGACGGCCCGTTTGCAAGGCGCGGCAGTTCGCGGCTGTATCCTTTGGGAAGATGGTGACGCGCAATGCGGATCTGTTCTGCGATCAGATAGTAGTTGTCGAGCAGCCACTCGGCAGCGGGCGTGACGCGGTAGCTGCCGAGCGTTGCTTTCGTGAGTCGTTCGTAGGCGTTCAGCAGCGCCGCTTCGTTATTGGTGAGCCGCGGCAGCAGGTGGTCTGACCCTGACCCGGTACTCAAGCGGTGCAAGCCCGCCAGATGCGACCCGTGCAGTTCCATCTGGTCCGCGCTGAAAAGCTCGGCGCGCAACGCGGGCTCTGGCGGCAACGCCCGGGATTGCGTTTTCCATTTTGCGTAGGTGGCCAGAAGCAAATTGGGTTTGCGCGTTGATTTGGAGCGGAATAAGTCCATCGATGTCCATGTTGCGTGCGTGACAGCTTTCGGCAGGACGCGCGAAGGCGCTTGGCTATCGTCGGAGAACGAAGTGCCAAGGAAATCCCATGTGAACCACGACGCAAGAGGCGTCATCCCAGATGTGGGCGCCGAATGGGGTAGAGATCAAGGACGCCTGGCGCATGGCATCCGAAACGGGCGCAGAATCCGGCCAGCAAGCGCGATCAGCGCGGCAGCGCGTGCGCCCCGGCTGGGTTCATTCAATCAACGTTGCGCGATCCGCTTTAATCGAACGGGCGAATAAACCCGCGTCGTTTGGCCGGATCGCTGACGTGCTCAAACAGAGACACGCCTGCGGGTTTGTTGAGCAGATCTTCCTTGATCGTGGCGTGCGCAGCGCCGAAGGTTTGCGCTGCGGCATCGCCAAGTCCGTTGATTCCGCTGAGAATGGGGGCTCTCGCGCAGTAATTCCGCACGAACGTATTTCCTGAATTTTGCAGCAGTGAAACCATCACTTCGAAGTCGTGACCATGTATGCGATGGCTTAAAACGAACTTTCCTTCCCCGTGTTCCGCCAGCAAGCCTTCTACAATACTGCGATTCATTTCTGCAATTCTCCTGTTCGGCAGTCATGCAGCGGCGCTGCGCAACCAGCGACCACGCGTACTCCCCGCGCAGTCGGTGCTGCCTCAGGGGAACACAAATCGGCGGGAAAAGGCTAATTCTTTTTAGGGGAGCGGGATTTCGCCTGTCCGTACCCCATTATTCGCGCCGTTTGCTGGTGGCTGAGGTAGCAGCGACAGCATCTGGTACCGCCGCATCTCTTTGCCTGCGCGTTCGTGAATGGGGAGCGTCGGTCTCTTTTCCGCTCCACCCCACGTGGGCACTAAAAATGCGGAGAGGTTCCTGCCGCTCGACGCGTCTCGCGCGTTTGGAGACGAGCGGTTAATTGCGCTCCCCGTCTGATCGCACAGGCGCTCTCGAACGATCTCTGTTGGCTAATCAATCGACCAAAAGGTGGTTACGCAATGAAACGGAAAATAATGGCAATTGTCTTTTCCACCGTGAGCCTCGCCATGGCGTCGGCCGTCTACGCACAATCAGGCGGTGGGTCCGGCGGCGGCGGTGGATCTGGAGGAGGTTCGAACGGAGGCCAAAAGAGCGCAGGAGCGAGACCGGATGGAACAACCTCTGTCGGAGGCGGCATGGGGACCGGGACGGGCTCGGCACCGGCGCGGGCTCATAAGAAGGGAACTGGCATGAACGGCCACGATAACGGCAGCGCGCCAGCGAAAGGCACTTCGCAAACGACACCCTAGCCCTGCCATGTGCAGACAGGGATGTCTGCAACGAAGCCCGCTCCATGCCAAGGATGGGGAATCGACCCGACCGGGGACGCTGTTGCTGAAAGACTGATGGTTAGCTGTAGGGGCCAGCGAACCTCGACCTGGTTTCAAAGCCATCCGCTAGGAGGTCAGGAGGTCTTCCAGCCGGTCAAACTCAAGAGGCTTGAGGGCGTACCCATTGAAGTCACCCAGGCTCACCTCCTGTTCCAATCCGACATGCCCTGTCATCGCGATGATTCGCGAATGTCGGGACAAACCCTCACGCCGGATTGCGGCGCACACTTCCCTGCCGTCTGCATCACCCAGGCGAAGATCCAGCAGGATCAGATCGAAAGTGGTGGCGCGCGCAAGTTCCACTGCGTCATGGCCGTCATATGCGGTGGTGGCTTCGTGCCCCATGGTCGACGCAAGGGCTGCGAGGGCATCCGCAGATGCGCGGTTGTCATCAACAAGCAAGACATTCACGATTTGGCTCCTGACAACAAAGGCGTTTTGATTGCAACTTTAGGCGATAGCCGGGAAAAACGCAGACGATTGTATCGCTTCGAGCCCCGTCCCTGCCCGCACACAGTGTTAGTCCGCGCTGTATGTCAGCCACAGTAGTCAATACCTCATCGACGAAATCCGGACTGTTCATGGGTTCAAGGTCCGTTTCGAATCATGCAATCAGTCGACACCAGCTTTGGTTGCAGACTCGATTGTCTTAAGTAGCACCGGCCAGACGGGCGAATCAATCGAGACTTCGTCGTAGTGGCTTGCGTCTGGAACCACGAGATGATGAATGTCATCGCCCGCGCGGCGCGCTTCGTTTGCGAAGTGCGTCGCGAGCGCGGGCGGCGCTACAGTGTCCAGCTCGCCGTTGATCAGGATCATCGTGGAGCCGATGGGCAGCATGCTTTGCGGCGAGGTGTCGGCGAATACATCCGTGCGGCCGGGTTGCGGCTTACCGGTCAGCACGGCGGCGTTTGCGCCGCATGCTCGCTTGATACCGTCTGCATCTCCAAGATCAGGCAGCACGCCAAGCCCGATCACGGTTGGCAGATAGAGCGGGTTGGCCGAATGAAGCGGACTGTCCGGGGCAATGCGATTTCTTGCAGCAGCCCATAGCGCGAGCTGCGCGCCCGCTGAATGTCCGACCACGACCATTCGGGAAAGGTCGATGTTCAAGCGCGCCGCTTCGTCCGAAAGTTTTTGCAGCCCCTGCGCAACGTCGAGATACGTCCCGGGGAAGCCGCCACCCGCTTCGTCGATGCCGCGATACTCGATGTTCCACACCATCCATCCCTTCTCCGCGAGCGAACTGGCGAGAGGCGCGATCTGCCGCAAGCCGCCATACTGATGCGCCCAACAGCCACCATGAAGCAGCACAACGACGGGAAACGGACCGCTGCCACGGGCGCGAAATAGCTCCACGAATTGCGACGGAGCCGGACCGTATGGGATGTGTTCATCTGCGGCGCGCCCATGCATTGCGAGGTACTCCTGCAAATGCAGAGGTTCTGCGCCAAGCGGACCCGCGCATAATGCCGCAGCGATCGTCAACAAGCGAGTGAGGCGTCGAGCGGGCATTGGATTGGAAACATCAAGAGGTTGGAAATGCCGGGGTCGAGCGGCAGAGAGCGAATGAAATTGCGACTCGCACCGCAAGCGCGCTGTATGTGCAGTTGCGCCGCATAGCGTCCTGGCGAGGTGCCGAACGCCTTGCGAAACATGGCGACGAAGCTGCCAGCGCTCTCATAACCGAGGTCGTCCGCAACCTGCTGGACCGAAGACCCCGTGCCACAGGCCGCCTTCCATCTCGCACGTGAGTACGCCACGGTGCAGCGCAAGCGATTCGCCCCTGGAGTGACAATGAAAAGCCGTTTCGTGACGACTGACACCGACGCGAACCGAACCGCCGGCACTGAAGGTCACAACCGGTCGAGGCACGAGATCCGGGTCCACAAGCTCGATGGGGTTGGAGAAGTCACTTGGCACAGGCATGTGATCGATCGGCCTTCGGTGGCAAAATTAGGTTAGGCGTGATTTCACCATGATTTGGCAAACTCGACCAATGTCGCCAAGCTTTCCAGCACCTACCATGCACCACGCGCTGAACGATCTTAAGCCGGTGCAAGCCGGCAGACGCATAACCCGTACATCGAAGCCCGTGTTTCGAAAGAGTTTGGTACGCTGACTTGCGTGCTACGCTTACCTCG
Organism: Caballeronia sp. M23-90; assembly: GCF_053574605.1. NCBI lineage: Bacteria > Pseudomonadati > Pseudomonadota > Betaproteobacteria > Burkholderiales > Burkholderiaceae > Caballeronia > Caballeronia sp. M23-90. The sequence continues at coordinate 20,582 of NZ_JBSIPA010000054.1, forward strand.
AGCCGGCATGGCTACATCCACTAGTCAGCTCCCCGCAATCTTCCGTACCTACAATAGCTTCTGCAGCGCCTCCCGAATCGCAACTCAAAGGAATCGATAAAATTGGAAACGATCAAGGTCTCCAGTTGGCAAGAGTTCACCGACCTGAGTCTGGCACTCGACGGCTGGGCATTTCGAGGCCAGCAGGACGCCAACTGGTTATTGCAGAGTTCGCTCGCACGCTACCTGTCCTCGTTCGTTCACAACGCATCCAACTGGCGCGTACAGGAACAGCGGGCAATACGCATCTTCCGGCGCAAGGCGCATACTTACATTGCCGATGCACGCGTGCTGTCAGATGACCTTCGATGCCTTGGATTGATGCAGCATCATGGCGCGCCGACAAGGCTGCTCGATTTCACCAAATCTCCCTACGTAGCAGCGTTCTTCGCACTGGAACGCGCCATTGGCGAGTCCGCCGTCTACGCAGTGAATACGCCTGCTCTCTACACTGACCGCGCAATACCGAAAACGGCGCCCGATCTCACGCGCGACATGATCGATCCCCGCAGAGCAGGGAACTTCGAAAAGTATTTTCTTCCCGATACCAACCCGATCATCTGGTTTGGCGAGCCGACCGAGATGGACCGGCGGCTGATTGCTCAAGCGGGAACGTTCATGGTGCCGGGCCTGCTGCACGAACCGCTCGACAAGATCTTCGATCATTACGCGAGTGACGACGATCTGGTCCGGAAGATCGTCATCCCGTTCTCGGTGCGAGACGAAGGAATGCGCTCGCTGTACCGGATGAACATCACTAACGCGTCGTTGTTCCCGGATCTGGAAGGGCTGGCTCGTTCGATCGCGCTCGAGCTCGAGGTGGTCTGGCCGAAGTTGTGAGCCCTGCGTTACCAACCATCATGAAGGGACTTCTTCCGAAGCCTCGGCACTTATCGCCGATGAAAGCCCCTTGCTCGTCGATGGCGCCGGCTCCGCCGGAGGCGCATCGAACAACGGTTTCTCCGGATGAACGAACAACCAGAGCACGGTCCCAAGCCCCGCCGCCAACGCGATGACAACCAGAGCGCTCGCCCAGTTTCCCGTCAGCTTGACCATGAGCGCAACGCTCATGGGCCCCGCCACGTTCGACGCAGCGCCCCATAGGTTGGTCCAGCCCGACATCACACCCGTGAAGCTCCGGCCCAGGTCCTGCGTGGCGGACCACACGACGACCTGCACGAATCCCACCGCAGCAAACGACAAACACAAGAACCCGATGACCGCAGCAATGTTGACAGCGAATGATGCAAGGCACAGCGTCACCGCGCTGACAAGGAAGCCCGCCATTGCAACCGGCACACGTGCCGCCCACACCGATTGAGTTCGCTTCAATATCTTGTCGCAAACGATACCCGCTGCAAACACCGCCACGAATACCGCAATCCATGGCAGCGATGCAGCGAACCCCATCGACTTGAGCGACAGTCCTCGTGCACGCATCAGGTATGTAGGCAGCCAGGTCGTGTAGAAGCTCTGGATCAAGACCAGCAGAAAGTACTGGATGCCGAACAGCCAGAAACGAGGATGCTTCAGGCACTTCAAAAATACGCCCTTCGTCGCGACTTCGGATTCCATTTGCCCCGCCGCAATGTAAGCCGCCTCCTCAGTACCGATCAAAGGATGTTTTGCGGGAACATCGCGGTAACCAAACCACCATGCAACGCCAAGCAGGATGCCTATTGCGCCGAACACATAGAAGACAGAGTGCCAGCCGAATTGCAGGATCATCCACGCGGTAAGCGGCGCGGAGACGATCGGCCCGAGGTACAGGCCGCCAAGAAGAAAGGAATTCCCCTTTGCGCGTTCACTCTTCGGAAACCAGCGCTTCACTGCAAGCACGCCGCTCGACCAGTCAGCGGACTGCGCTCCGCCAAGCAAGGCCCGGCAACTGACGTTGCCCGCGAATTTCGGATCCCTTAACTGAGTGAGATTATGCCACCCGTTGGTTCTGGGCAGCGTACCAGTCCCGCTCGAACTGCATCGGACTGACGTAGCCCAACGTCGAGTGCAAGCGC
>NZ_JBSIPA010000550.1:0-4095 GCF_053574605.1 Caballeronia sp. M23-90
CGGCCGAGTCGCGACGGCAAACCGCGCACGTTAAACTTGAGTCCTTGGTCGAGCCATCCGGGTCGAGTCATACCAACAGGAGAGAAGCGCGATGAGTCATGTATTTGCTGCGGCGCCCGTGGTTGCTGTACCGGTAGCCGGTTCCAGCGACGAATTTCCCGTTCGCCGGATCTATTGCGTCGGCCGGAACTACGAGGCGCACGCGCGTGAGATGGGCCACGATCCAGATCGCGAGCCGCCGTTCTTTTTCGCCAAGCCCGCTGATGCCGTGCTGTTTGTCGCACCCGGCGCGACCGGCGAATTCCCGTATCCGTCGCAATCGAAGAATGTGCATTTCGAGATGGAACTGGTTGCGGCCATCGGCAAGCGGGGCAAGGACATTCCCGCCGATCAAGCGCTTGACTACGTGTTCGGCTACGCGCTCGGCCTCGACATGACTCGCCGCGACTTGCAGGCCGAAGCGAAGAAACTCGGCCGTCCGTGGGATACCGCAAAGGGCTTCGATCAATCCGCGCCGCTTGGTCCAATTCATCCGGTCGCGCAAGTCGGGCATCTGGAAAAAAGCGCGATCTGGCTCACGGTCAATGGCGAAGAAAAGCAGCGCTCGGACATCTCGCAACTGATCTGGTCGGTCGGCGATACGATCGCGTATTTATCGACGTTGTTCGAGTTGTTCCCCGGCGACCTGATTTTCACGGGCACGCCTGAAGGCGTCGGCGCGATCCAGAAAGGCGACTTGATGAAAGGTGGCGTGGACGGAATCGGCGAATTTGCGGTGCGCGTGGTCTGACTTTAAAAACGGGAGGGGACGATGAAGCTCTATAGCTATTTTCGGAGTTCGGCCGCGTATCGCGTGCGGATTGCGCTGAACCTCAAAGGGCTCGATTACGACTACGCACCGATTCATCTGCTGCGCGATGGCGGGGAGCAACTTAAGCCCGAGTATCGAGAGCTGAATCCGGATGGCATCGTGCCAACGCTCGTGGATGGCGACGACGTGCTGACGCAGTCGGTTGCGATCATCGAATATCTGGAAGAGACGCATCCCAAGCCGGCATTGCTGCCGGGCACCGCCCTCGATCGTGCGTTCATTCGTTCGGTCGCGCTGCAGGTGGCGTGCGAAATTCATCCCATTGACAACTTGCGGGTGCTGAAGTACCTGAAGCACACGCTGAAGGTTGGCGAAGAAGCGAAAGACGCGTGGTACAGGTATTGGCTGGAAGCGGGATTCAGCTCGCTGGAAAAGCGTCTTGCGAACGATCCGCGCGTGGGCGCGCTGTGCTTCGGCGATACCCCCACGCTCGCGGATCTGTGTCTCGTGCCGCAAGTGTTCAATGCGCGGCGTTTCAACATTGATATGAGCCGGTATCCGACGATCGAAGGTATTGTCGATCACGCCGGGCAAATCGATGCGTTCGCGCGCGCTGCGCCAGGGCAGCAACCGGACGCAGAATGACGACAGCAGTTTTTTTATCCGGCGCCGGGCTTGGCGCAAGTTTGATCATCGCGATTGGCGCTCAAAACGCGTTTGTATTACGGCAAGGTTTGAAGCGCAGACACGTAGGCCTGGTCGTCTCGATCTGCGCGCTGATCGATGTATTGCTGATTGGGTTGGGTATCGGCGGAATGGGCGCGTTGATCGCCCGTGCGCCGGTGCTGCTCGACGTGATTCGATGGGCCGGTGCAGTGTTCCTGTTCCTCTACGGCGTTCGGGCGTTTCATGCGGCATGGAAAGGGCCGGGGCATTTGCAGGCCGAAAACGGCGAGACGCAGACGGCGTTGAAAGCGGCATCGACTGTGCTCGCCTTATCGCTGCTCAATCCGCACGTTTATCTGGACACCGTTGTGTTGCTGGGTGGGATTGGCGCGCGATACGGCTGGCCGGGGAACGCGTGGTTCGCGGCCGGGGCGATGTGTTCGTCGGTTATCTGGTTCACCACGCTCGGGTTCGGTGCGCGATTGCTGCGGCCGCTGTTCGAGAAAGATGTCTCGTGGCGCGTGCTCGATGTGATCGTGGGTGTGGTGATGTGGTGGATTGCCGGGATGCTGATCTTTTCGCGTTAGAGCTTTCGCGCTGCGGGCGTCGTGAAAACGCCCGCAGCATCGGTTCAACTGCCCAGCAACGCGTCCGCGAATTCGTCGGCGCTGAACGGCTGCAGGTCTTCCACCTTCTCGCCCACGCCGATGAAATAAACCGGAATCGGACGCTGGCGTGCGATCGCGGCGAGAATGCCGCCCTTGGCGGTGCCATCTAGTTTCGTCACGATCAACCCGGTCAGGCCGAGGGCATCGTCAAAGGCTTTTACTTGGGCGAGCGCGTTCTGGCCCGTGTTTGCATCGATAACCAGCAAGACTTCGTGCGGCGCATCCGGCTGCGCCTTTGCGATCACGCGCTTCACCTTGCGCAGTTCTTCCATCAGGTGAAGCTGGGTCGGCAGACGGCCGGCGGTGTCAGCCATCATCACGTCGATCTTCCGCGCCTTTGCGGCGCCAACCGCGTCGAAGATCACGGCGGCTGCGTCGCCGCTTTCCTGCGATAAAACCGTCACGTTGTTCCGCTCACCCCACACGCGCAATTGCTCGCGCGCCGCGGCGCGGAACGTGTCGCCGGCGGCCAGCAACACCGACTGGTCGAAGCTTTGCAAATGCTTGGCCAGCTTGCCGATGCTCGTCGTTTTTCCCGCGCCGTTCACACCGGCGATCATCATCACGAGCGGTTGCGCGCGGCCGAGCATCAGCGATTTTTCTAGCGGTCGCAGCAGATCTGCGAGGAGTGAACGCAGCGCGGCCTTCACTTGCATTGCGTCGGTGAGGCGCTCGCTGCGCACTTTTTCGCGCAGTTCTTCGAGCAGATATTCAGTGGCGTCCATACCCGCATCCGACATCAGCAACGCGGTTTCCAGCTCTTCGTAAAGATCGTCATCGATCTTCGCGCCGACGAAAATCCCCGTCAGCCCCGAACTCGTTTTCGACAATCCCGTTTTCAGCCGTGTGATCCAGGAGCGTTTCGCGACCTCTTCCGGCTCAGGCGGCGGCACGATAACAGCCGTTTCCTGCGCCGCGGTCCATTGAGATGCTGTGCGTCCTTGCCAGTAGGGCTTCGCTTGTGCTGCAGGTGAGCTGTCAACCGGTTGCGCCGGAGTTACCGGCGTGGTGGCGTGCTGCAGCGAAGCGTCAGGGGTCTGCACCGGCTGTGCCGGCGTGACGGGCGTGGTCGCATGCCGGAGCCCTTCTTCGGCTGGGATTTCCGCTTCGTCTTCGGAATCCAGGCCGCCTGCGTCCTCGACCTGATCTTCCTCAGGCGTGTCGCTCGTTTTGCCTACTAATCGTTTGAAAAAGCTGAACATGGTCTGCAGTGGTGAAGGAGGCGTTTCATCTGTATTGTCGCAAGCGTGTTCAGGAGTCGAACGCCCGCAAAAAAGCCAGGATGACATGGGCCGCCGTGCCGCGAAAAACCGCCAAAAACAGCGGGAAGAGCCGGGCGAAAGGCGTAAAAACGCGAAAGAAACGTATTTTATCAGCCGGCACCGATTGTAGTGGCTGCATGGCGGGTTCCCCCGACATCGAGGATGTCAGGGCTGTGGTAACGTGCCCGCATCGGTGACGCGATCAATCGCACGCCGGCAATGCTTGCAGTCACTTTTTCTCTGCCCCGCGCCCGGCTAAACCACCTGCCAACTCACGCACGTCCATGTCCCGCTCTGACATCACCCGAACGCTCACACGAAATCCCGAACGCACCCGCGATAAAAACCGCGACACCGCGCCGAGTCAGCGGGAGCCGAAAGTGCGTGAAGCGCTGCCGTCACGGGGCGGCAAGCCGCATTCCATTCGTATCATCGGCGGTGACTGGAAGCGCACGCCGCTGCCGGTGCTGAGCCTGGATGGTTTGCGCCCGACGCCCGACCGCGTGCGCGAGACGCTTTTCAACTGGCTTGGCCAGTCACTCGATGGCCGCCGTTGCCTCGATCTCTTCGCCGGCAGCGGCGCGCTCGGTTTCGCGCGCCACGGGAAGTGAAATATGGTCCATTGAACGACTAATCTCGGCCCTATGACAAATGCCGAAGGCGGGCTGAAATAAATACGTTGAACACA
>NZ_JBSIPA010000551.1:0-4000 GCF_053574605.1 Caballeronia sp. M23-90
GACCCCGGCAATGCGCGCTACATCGGCCATGCGAGGCGGCGCGGAAGTCGGAGGCGTGTGGTCGTCGGGCATCGTGCTTAAGTCATTAACGGGGTTCGTTAATGATACTGGATGACGATTCGCTGCAAATCGCGATGCGTCCACTAAGTTGCCGACCCATGGGAAAGCTGAAAAGCAAAAAGCCCGCTGCGTGCGGGCTATGAAGTTTGCTTTGATGCTGCTTGAACCACGATATTGGCGGAGCGGACGGGACTCGAACCCGCGACCCCCGGCGTGACAGGCCGGTATTCTAACCAACTGAACTACCACTCCATTTTGTGCTGCTTACCGCTTGATTCGAATCGGAAAACGACATGCCGAAGAGTTGAACGACACCTCTGCCAGCCTTGCGCCACAACCGTTTCAATCAATCGGGGACGAAGTATATAACGAAATTTCCGGCGGCGCGAAGATTTTTATATCGGGATAGAAATGAGCGTTTCAGTGGCCGCCGGCACCTTGCGTGGCTACGAGATCCTGCGGCGGGTCATCGGGTAAATGCAACGGCTCGACCTTCCCCACGATCACCAGATAACTGAACGCGCCAAGAACGCAAAAACCGCCAGCAACGACAAGCGGCACAGTGAACGAGCCCTTGGTGAGCTGCACCATGAAACCGGTGAAGGTGGTAATGACGATGCCCGCGAGATTCGAGGCAAAGTTCTGTATGCCGCCAATCGATGCGACATGATCCGGCGTTGGCGCGACATCGCCGGGCAGCGACCAGATGCTTGCCGCTGCAAACGCCAGGCTTCCATAAGCGATGCCGAACGATGCCAGCATCAATGCCGTGCTCGTGGTGAACGCGGACACCGTGATCACCGACGACAACAACATCCCGCCGACCATGCAGGTCTTGCGCGCCTTGGTGAGGCTCCAGCCGCGCTTGTAAAGGCCATCGGAGACAATGCCGCCGAGCCAGCCGCCCGGGATCGATATCAGCGCGGGAATCATGCCGAGCGTGCCAAGCGACTTCAACGAGAACCCGCGTGTCTGAACGAGATAACTCGGGAACCATGTGATGAAGAAGTAGATCACGAAGTTCAGGCAGAAGAAGCCGAGCATCATGCCCCACAGCGTCCGGTGCCTGAAGAGCGACAACCAGGTGATCTTCTTGCCCGTTGCTTTCGGTTGAACCACGGGTTCCGCGCCTTCCTCGCCTGTCAGGTCACCGCGCGAGGGATTGCGATAGAGGACGAACCAGCCCAGGACCCACACGATTCCAAGCGCGCCTGTTGCGATGAACGACGCTTCCCAGCCGAAGCTGCTGATGATCAGCGCCACCACCGGAATGGAGAGCGCCGCGCCGACACGCGAACCGCTATCGAAGACGCTGGTTGCAAACGCGCGCTGCGCGGGCTTGAACCATTGCGCGACGAGTTTCACGCACGCCGGATAAGCGCCCGCCTCGCCTACGCCGAGCATCAGCCGGCAGCCGAACATGCCCGCTACGCTCGTGGCCGCCGCGGTCAGTGCGGTGAATACGGACCACCATCCCACCGCGAGCGGCAATGCAATACGTCCGCCGATCTTGTCGACGAACCAGCCGAACGGCATCTGCATGAAAGCGTAGGTCCAGAAAAACCCGCTCAGCACGAGCCCCATTTGCGCGGGACCAATATTGAGGGCCTTCTCTATCTGCGGCGCTGCGACCGCCAGATTTGCACGATCGATGTAGTTGATCGCGATAGCAAGGAAGCAAAGAAATACAACCATCCAACGCATCTTGCGCATGCTTTTGTCTCCTCCTGTATGCCAGGTAATTTTTTTGTCAGCTAGCCGTCACATGCTACCTGTTAAGCGCGTTCGTTTGCACAGATGGCTGCGCGCTTAAGGGTGTTCACCGATATACGTCTTACAACCCGAAAGCCTGCAACACCTATCCTTTACCGCTAACCGGCCCCGGTTTTCAGCGCGGCCACCAGTTCGATCTCGACCGGTATGTTGAACGGAAGGACATGCACGCCCAGCGCGCAGCGGGTATGCAAGCCGGTCTCGCCAAAGACCTCGATCAGCAGATCTGACGCGCCATCGATTACGAGATGCTGAAAATAAAAGTCGGGAGCGCTGCTGACCCAGCCCGTGAGCTTTACGATCCGCATCACGCGATCCAGTCCGATCTCGGCATCGAGCGCGGCAAGCGCGTTCATCGCGGATAAACGCGCCGCTTTGTAGCCATCCTCCTGCGTAAGCGTTTCGCCGATGCGTCCCGTATAAACCGGCCGCGGCCCGACCAGCGGCCCTTGCCCTGAAACGAAGATCAGGTTCGACGCCTCGACGACGGTCACATACGAAGCCGCAGGTTTGGGCGCGGCGGGTAATGCCAGATTCAGATCCTTGAGTCGCTGGTAGATGGTCATGTATTGGTAGTGAAAGGTCCAACCGTGGAAGGGCTCGCGAAAGTCGCCATTTTCATCGAACAATATTGGTTGATTTGCCGGCTTTTGGCATCGATCCGGCGCTCACCCGTGAGCAATTTGTCAATGGCGCTTATCATGTTGGTCCGGCCGGGATCAAAACACGTTCAATGCGTGCAATCGAACCGCCCTCTCAGCTCAACCATGCATCCAGGCATTCAGGCAGCGTGAACACTCTTACAAGCGAAACCCGATGGCTTTAACGCCGTTACGTGGCCTTCTGCCCTATCGGCGCGTGGCATTCTCCATGTCGAACGCGATCGGCGATTCGCTCGTCTGCATGGTGATCGTGCAGAACCTGATCAGGAATGGCATCGACGTAACGGTGTTCGGCGCGCCGGCCCATGCACTGCGCGCGTGGTTTCCGGATGCGCGGATCTTGCCGCTGCCGCACGTCAGCAAGATCAAGGAAACGTTCGCCCAGTTCGAAGCCGTATTCCAGATGCAGCCCGAGCAGCCGCTGCCAACGCTCACCGACATGCATGATCGCGTGATTACGCTGCACGACGTGGAGTATGGAAACAGGCAAGGCTCCATGGCCGAGCGATTCATGCACTACTGCCGCGACGAGCTCGGCATCAGCGGCGCGACATCGCACAACGGCATGACAGCGCTCAAGGGGCTCGTGCACAGGCGCCATGCAAACCGCGTCATCATCCATCCGGAAGCCAGCACCGGCGACAAGCGCTGGTTGCCGGCCCGATTCATGAAAGTCGCATCGCAACTGAAAGCACGCGGTCTGGAAGTCGTGTTCATCCTGGCGCCTCACGAACGGGAACGCTGGCGGGACCTGCGCCAGCAAGGTATCGCCGCGCCCAGGATCCACGACCTGAGCGAGCTCGCGGGCTACGTGTATGAGTCAGGCTGGTTTATCGGCAACGATTCCGGCATTGGGCATCTTGCGTCGAATCTCGGCATTCCGTCTGTGAGTGTGTTCCGGCGCAGGAATGTGTCGGAAAAATGGCGGCCGGCCTGGGGTAATGTCGAAGTGGTGCTGCCGTGGCAATGGGTGCCGAGCGCATTCCTGAAGAACAAATGGTGGCGTCATACGCTGACCTGCGCCCGCGTGCTCGCTGGATTCGACAGGATCGTGCGCCGGCAGACGCTTGGGGTGCATCGTGTGGAGGAGGTGGAAAGGCACGAGTCGCGGGCGAGCGTCGCGCAACTGGAGGTCGAGACGCTTCGATGATTTGTCTTACGATCGACGCGACGAAATTTCAAAAGTCCTGTCGATTCCTACATGAGGCTGCCGGTCCTTGCGCGGCCCTTCCGACGGGACGCCCGCCTGCGAGCGGTGTGTGCGCCTGAGCACACTCGGCATTGATCCTGCTTCAGGCGAACGTTCGCCGTCCGCCGCAAACCGTTACTATCTGTTTCGAGCGATTTGCTTTTGTCTTCTGATGCGACCCGACCGTGCCCAACACAGACCCTTCCGACTATTGCCTGACGTGCGGTAATCCGCTGCCCTCGTCCGATACCGCCTGCACGCGCTGCAACGGCGCGTCCGCAAGCGGCGCCATGATCGAGCCGCATTTGTCCGGCAA
>NZ_JBSIPA010000552.1:0-4055 GCF_053574605.1 Caballeronia sp. M23-90
TGGAAGCGCAGCAGGCACGCCTGGTAGATGGCTTCGCGCGGCGTCTTGCCTTGCTCGCGCTCGGCCTCCAGCGCGAAGTCGATCATCATGATGGCGTTTTTCTTCACAATCCCGATCAGCAACACAATGCCGATGATCCCGATGATGTCGAGATCGTGCCCCGTGATCATCAGCGAGAGCAGCGCGCCGACGCCGGCGGAGGGCAGGGTCGAGAGAATCGTGATCGGATGGATGAAGCTCTCATACAGCACACCGAGCACGATATACATGGTGACGATCGCAGCGAGGATCAGGAACAGCTCGTTCGAAAGCGATGCCTGGAACGCGAGGGCGGCGCCCTGGAAGCGGATCTGGAACGACGCCGGCAGGCCGATGTCCTGCTTCGCCTGTTCGATGGCCTTCACGGCCGCGCCGAGCGACGCGCCGGGCGCGAGGTTGAACGACACCGTGGTCGCCGGGAACTGGCCGAGGTGAGTGATGAGCAGCGGCGCGGCGCGTTCGTGGAACGTCGCAATTGCGGATAAGGGCACTTGCCCGTTCGACGCCGTCGATGACGGCAGATAGATGCCGCTCAGGATTTCGCTGTAATGCGCGTCGCTTGGTTCGTTCTCGAGGATCACGCGGTACTGGTTGGACTGCGTGAAGATGGTCGAGATGATGCGCTGGCCGAATGCATCGTAGAGCGCGTTGTCAACGGTTGCAGGGGTGATGCCGAAACGCGCCGCCGTCGAGCGATCGATTTCCACATACACCGATTGCCCGTTCTGCTGCAGGTCGGTGGCGACATCGGCGAGTTCCGGCGATTGCTGCAGACGTGCCGTCAGCTTTGGCACCCATTCGGCGAACTCGGCCGAATTGGGATCGGTCAGCATGAACTGGTATTGCGTCGGGCTGACCGTGGAGTCGATGGTCAGGTCCTGCACCGGCTGCATGTAAAGCCGGATGCCGGGGATGTTCGCCACATCCTGCTGCAGGTTGCGGATCACGTCGCTCGACGTGCTGCTGCGGTCGTCGCGCGGCGTGAGGTTGATCAGCATCCGGCCGCTGTTCAGCGTGATGTTGGTGCCGTCCACGCCAATGAACGAGGTCAGGCTTTCGACGTCCGGGTTCTTCAGGATCTGCGCGGCGAGCGCCTGCTGCTGCTGTGCCACCGCCTGATACGAAGCGGCTTGCGGCGCCTGCGTGATCGCCTGGATCACGCCTGTATCCTGGATCGGAAAGAATCCCTTCGGAATCCAGATATAGAGCAGGGCAGTGAACACGAGCGTGAGCAGCGCGACGACCAGCGTGGAGCGCTGCCGGTCGAGCACCCACGTGAGCGCGACGGCATACCGTCCAATCACGTAATCGATGAACTGATGCGCCCGCGCCGAGAACCGGTGCGTCTCGGCCGGCGGCGTATGGCGCAGCAGTTTCGCGCACAACATGGGCACGAGTGTCAGCGACACGATTGCCGAAATCACGATGGTCACGGCCAGCGTGATTGCGAACTCATGGAACAGGCGGCCGACGACATCGCCCATGAAAAGCAGCGGGATCAGCACCGCGATCAGCGAAACCGTCAGCGAGATGATCGTGAAGCCGATCTGCTTCGAGCCCTTCAGCGCGGCTTCGAGCGGTCCTTCGCCTTCTTCCACGTAGCGGGCGATATTCTCGATCATGACGATGGCGTCATCGACCACGAAGCCGGTCGCAATGGTCAACGCCATCAACGAGAGGTTATCGAGCGAGAAACCGCACAGGTACATGACGGCAAGCGTACCGATCAGCGAGACCGGCACCGACAAGCTTGGAATCAGCGTGGCCCAGATGTTCGCGAGGAACAGGTAGATCACGAGCACGACCAGCACCACGGAAAGCGCCAGTTCGAACTGCACGTCGCGCACGGACGCGCGGATGGTCGTGGTGCGGTCGGTGACAATGCGCACGTCGAGCGCGGCGGGCAGCGCCGCTTGCAACTGCGGCAGGATCTTCTTGATACCGTCGACGACCGCGATCACGTTCGCGCCCGGCTGGCGCTGCACGTTCAAGATGATGGCCGGCGTGTTGTCCACCCATGCGCCGAGCTTCGTGTTTTCCGGACCCGACACCACGGTGGCCACGTCCGTCAGCATCACCGGCCGACCGTTCCTGTATGCGATGACCGCGCTCTGGTAGGCGTTGGCATCGGTGAGCTGGTCGTTCGCGTTGATGGTGTAGGCGCGCGACGGGCCATCGAAATTGCCCTTCGGCGTATTGACGTTCAGGTTCGCAATGGTCGTGCGCAAGTCGTCGATATTCAATCCGTACGACGCCAGCGCGCGCGTGTTCGCCTGGATTCGCACGGCGGGCCGGTTTCCGCCGCTGACCGAGACCAGACCCACGCCTGCGACTTGCGAGATCTTCTGCGCGAGACGGGTATCGGCAAGATCCTGGACTTGCGTGAGCGGCAGGGTCTTCGAGCTGATCGCGAGCGTGATGATCGGAGCGTCGGCGGGATTCACCTTCGCGTAGATCGGTGGCGCGGGGAGGTCGGACGGCAGCAGATTGCCCGCTGCGTTGATTGCGGCCTGCACTTCCTGCTCGGCAATATCGAGCGGCAAGTCGAGACTGAATTGCAGCGTGATGACCGAGGCGCCCGCGGAACTCTGCGACGACATCTGGTTCAGGCTCGCCATCTGCCCGAACTGTTTCTCGAGCGGCGCGGTCACCGACGTGGTCATTACATCCGGCGATGCGCCCGGGTAGAACGTCTGCACCTGGATGGTCGGATAGTCGACAGCCGGCAGTGCGGACAGCGGCAGGAAGCGCAGCGCAACGAGGCCGACCAGCATGATCGCCGCCATCAGCAGCGCCGTGCCGACCGGACGCAGAATAAAGGGACGCGATGGATTCATGCGGTATCGGTGCGGTTAGGGAGCATCAATGCGTTATTGCGGCTGCGGGCGGTGACGGCCATGATGCGCGCCGGAAGCGCCATGCGCGCCCGATGCCCCCGACGCCGTCGCTGCACCTGATGCACCTGACGCGCCTTTCGGTGCATCGGCCGGAATGGTGATCTTCGCGCCTTCCTTCAGCCGGTCCGACCCGTCGATCACCACGCGTTCGCCCACCTGCAGACCTGTCCTGATGCTGGTGCGCTCGCCATCCACCGGGCCGATCTTCACATTGCGCACCGTCACCGTGTTGTCCGGCTTGACCACATACACAAATGCGCCCGATGACCCGTTGAGCACCGCGGGCGTCGGAACGATGGTCGCGTCCTTGATGACATCGACGAGCAGCTTCGTATTCACGAACTGATTTGGAAACAGCAGAGACTCCTTATTGTCGAAGGTCGCGCGAAGCTTGACGGTGCCGGTGGTGGTGTCGATCTGGTTGTCGACCGTTTCGAGGTAACCGCTTTCCAGCGACGTTGTATTGGCCCGGTCGTAAGCGGTCACCGACATCTTCGAGCCCGCATGAAGCGGCTTCAGGATGGCGGTCAGGTTGTCCTCGGACGTCGTGAAGATCACGCTGATAGGCTGGAGCTGCGTGATGACGACCACGCCGTTTGCGTCGCCGGTGGTCACATAGTTGCCTGGATCCACTTGCCGCAAGCCGACGCGGCCCGATACCGGCGCCGTGATGCGCGCGTAATTGAGGTCGAGCTTGTATGTGTCCACGTTCGCCTGGTCGGACTTGACCGTCCCTTCGAGCTGTTGCACGAGCGAGGCCTGCGTATCCACCTGCTGACTCGCGATGGAATCCTGCGATAGCAGCACCTTGTAGCGCTGCAGATCGAGCCGGGCGGTTTGGAGCAACGCCTGGTCCTTCGCGAGCGTGCCCTGCGCGTTGCGCAGCGAAATCTCGTAGGGACGCGGGTCGACTTGTGCGAGCAGATCGCCCTTTTTGACCATCTGGCCTTCACGGAACGCGACTTCCTGCAGCGTGCCGTTGATCTGCGTCTTGACGATCACCGACGCTAGCGGCGTGACCGTCCCGAGCGAGTTGATCACCACCGGCATTTCACCTTGTGTCACGTTTGCGAGATGCACCGGCATGGGCGCGCAGCCCCAGCCGGTGCATGTCGCAAA
>NZ_JBSIPA010000553.1:0-4042 GCF_053574605.1 Caballeronia sp. M23-90
AACCGACCTCGTGCCACACATGCGTTTCATTCTCCCTTCGAGGTATTCGCCGCGACGCTACAAGCAGCGGATCTAGCAACGTCATCTAAACATTAACCTAGCTGTTGCACTTCGACTTGAGACCGCCTTGCGATATCACCGCATGAGGGTTGTCTGCCTCAATGGCTTCTCGAATCGGACGAGAATCTTCGTTATCCTGAAGAGCTAAAAAAACCATTTTTTCAGACATTTTTGCCATCTCCCGACGAATTCGTTAAAGTCCGACTTTGTTCATGCGGGCGTCGAGCAAAGCACTGCCCGCTTCAAGGGCTGAGGGCCCAGTTTCGCCAAGCGCTTCGATCGCGACAGGCGCAAGCGCTGTTAGAGCTTGCTCATGCCAAGTCGCTATCCATCCCGCTATCCGCGTTTTGTTTCCGGTTGACTCGGCTGCCGCGACTTTCACAAGGTTGTCGCTCCATCGGATGTGCTCGTCGTACCATTCGCTCATGAATTCTGTCAGCATCGCGAAGGCCGATCCTCCTTGCGCACTCAATGCGTCGCTAACAGATCGATATACCAATGGATAAACAAGTCCGTCGATAACAACGTTTTGTGCGATTAGCAACTCAAACCAGTCTTTAGTCACAAGCATAGTCTCGGCGAGGTTACGCAAGGGTTGCCAGATCGCGTCAGTCTGCCAAGCGCACTTCGCGCTACGAAGTGATTCTGATGAGTTTCCGTCAAGCAACAGCCCGATACGCGTGATGTATTGAGCGATGCCTAACCTGTCCATAGCGCACATCATCGTAGCTTGCGTGACGGACGCACCGTAGCCGTAAGCAGACATGTAGCAATTGTTCAAATTTGCTGCATATTCCAGATGCCGGAGTGGTAACACGATATCGATTATCTTTTGGCGCAGTTCGGGTGCCATAGAAGCCAGCATATCGCGCTTTTCGACGAACGCGAAACTGCGCTCAGCCGCATCCTGCTGCCTGCTGCGTGCGATCGCCCAATTGCCATAGTAGTACTGCCTCGGATCCAGCAATCTATACCAATCCTCCATGACGATTGCAGTGTTCCGCTTGTCATATATCTCCCGCCCTTCTGCCCAAAGCGGCTTGTAATGAAAATTCGCTTCTGGCTGTACCCCAATAGTTGCTTCGAGATAGCGTGAGGTTGTTTTGTCAGTGCCAGTGAAGCGGGCTACCTGATCGAAAGTATTCCTAAGTGGCTTAATGCTTAGGCTTTTGATATCGACTTGCATCGAGCTACCTCTAAAATGGATTATTTAACTGTTTGTAGGAGACCTTGGCCTTTAGTTGGGCTTGAGCCAACATCGAGGTTCCTAATTACCGTTACGCTGTTAGTAGTGCAGAATTCATCGAATGCTGCCTCTGGCAGTATGAGCTCTACGGTCAGGTCCTCGTCGGAGACGATGAAATCGAATTCAACGAAACCATTGACGCCGGTGCGAGTAACTCGCACATAGCGTTGGGTTATGTCCGGCAAAGGCATCTTGTCTCCGAATTTTGCTTTGCACACAACTATGCAATACCTGTGCCAATTGGCGCACAACATGAATTTGCTGGGGTGCAGCAAAAACCTGCCCCTCGTCGATCGGTGTTGCCGCAAAGCTACAGGGTTCTCACAGCAGCCATATGCAAAGCGGCACAAGAGAGATTTTTGATTATTGCCAGGGCACCCTTTCCTATCTGTCTAACTCACATCTACTCCGGCAACGGGGCGACGCTTCAGGGTAAATCCTTAGCCCATTAACCGACGTTGCGCCGACTGCTGCAGGTGCGAGCGCAGGCGCGTCAATTTGCATTTCATGGATTTATGAAGTCTCACCGCGTGTCACACTCGAGGATTTCATCAATTTCGCAGACGCAATGGAGTTACAGTCATCAGCAGTTGGCTTGGACATTCGAGCCTTGATACGACCAATCAGTATGCCCGCGCTAACATGCAAACGATGCGCGACGCACTTTAACGGTTCGATGCGCCTTCCTGGATCGGCCACTCCCTCGCTGGAAGCGGTCCGCTTCGTTATTGGATTGGCTTGATTCGCTTTGAGACGTCATCTCGTAATGTGAAGGAAAGAAGCATTCGGACTAGCTTCGACAACGCGTAGCGGGGTTTCCTTCACATTACAAAATCCTCTGAATTAGCGAACGCGCATATCCTCGACCATGCGCTGACGTAGGCGTGTCATGACAGGACTCCTTTCGGGATGAGCAGGTGCGGTGAATTGCACTGTCATCGTCGCACCTGGAAAGGAATGCCCGCGGCGCCGGCCAGGACGGGGACGTCGGCCAGCCACCATACCGCAGTGCATTTTGCGTGCAGAGCAACCACGAAGTGATACTCGATGCCGCCAGTCAGTCATTGCGCTTCTGTCAATCTTGTGCGGAGACTGGATTTCACGCGACGTTGTTCCAGTTTGCGGCAATCACGTATTGCCCGATCCATCATCGCGCCCTGCGCGACACCTGCTTCAACTGCGCGCGGTCCATCCCGTATCGCCTGGACGTCGCGCTGATGCAACATCCTTATGCTTGTCTACATGTGCCACCTCTTTGCTCGCCGGCCCTTTGCACCACCAACTATGCGCGGCACTGGCGCCCCGAACGTTCGATCGCCTGCGTCCCTGGCATGAGTACTTCGCCTGGTGCGCGGGCCTGGTCAACCTCGACAGCCGCCGACAACGCGATATCAGTTCTGGCCAGTATCTTTCCAACGATGCGATTCAACGCAGCTCTCCCGCCCAGGATCGGCTTGCGTTCATCGGCGACCTACAAAGATACCTGTGTAACCCGCCACCGGTATTGCGCAGCGATCGGGTACATATCGATGCCCTGCCGCGCGACCTATCCGGACCACCTGCATCTGCACCTCATATATCTGGCTGCGTCTACGCGCGAAGGTGGCTAAACTTCGATGCATGCATCGCTTTGAACACCCTCTACCGACGTGCGAAGAGCGCACACTTACGACGCCTGATGCGACAGAACGTGCCAGCGACGCTTTCGCCCGGTGCGTTCGGGCAACTACCCTCTCGCGTGCTACTGATCGACGGCGAATCGGCCATGTTGACCGTTGCAATGGTCGGCTGGCGAATGTCTTGGGAGCGGCGCTTCAGTCTTCAAACGCTGACCCGATGCGTCAGGAGCTATCCGCCCTTCGGCCTGCTTGAATGGCTGGCCTTCATGCCTGCCTGCTATCAAGTCCCGCGCGATGCCGCACCGAATGAGGCCTTGCTTCAGTATTTCAAAAACGACCTTGCCCGAACGTGGAACGCCTGGTGTTTGATGGCAGCCAGCATGCGAAACAGCGGCAGCTATATTGCCTCGCCCCCTACCCACGCGTGCGCTGTGGATCGATCCTCTGGATCGGTCAGGGACCTTTCTGGTTCCGCATTTTTTATCCGAAAAAGACTCAACTTTACTTCGCGACCCACCGCAACCTATTGTTTTATAAAGAAACTCACCGCTAAAACACACGGCAAACTACCCGAAATACTATCGAGTCTTAACTTTACTTCTCGAAACGCACCATATTTACTTCGGTTGACGGGAGCGTTCTATGGTTTTCCGTATAGCTATTACGGCCAGCATGTGGACTCGCGAGTCAAACCTCAACGCGCCAACCTGGTCGCCGCGGCCATCGCACCGGACTATGCGCTTGGAAATCATACGGCTTCGTTAGGGCTTGTCTTTTACGACCGTACACTGTTCCCCGTGCACTATCGGGGCGGCGCCTTTATCGGCCAGCACGGATCATGGAACCGCAAGCCGCGCTCCGGTTACAAGGTCGTGTTCGTGCCTTTTGTCGATGGAAAGCCCGCCGGCGCTCCGGAGGATTTTCTAAGCGGCTTTCTGACCACGGATGGCCACGCCGTGGGACGGCCCGTTGGCGTCGCACTGGATGCAAACGGCGTCTTGCTCGTGGCGGACGATGTAGGCAACACGGTATGGCGAGTCACGCCGCGCAGCGGCATGTGACGGACCGCACAAAGGCGGATAGCGCGCCGGCAGTTCTTCGTCACGGCGCGCGCGGA
>NZ_JBSIPA010000554.1:0-4031 GCF_053574605.1 Caballeronia sp. M23-90
TACCTGGCCGGTCATGCTCGCGGTGCAGCGCCGTGTCGGCGATCGCCGATGGGCCGCCACCGCCATCATGCTCATTATCCTGGGGATCGTGATCGTTCTGCCGCTCTATAAAGCGATCTCGACCCTCGCGCTGCACGGCGAGCATGACCGGCCAGGTCGCGACCACGATGGTCGTAGCCCAGATCAGGCCCGGAATGAATGGCCGAAGGATATAGAGGCTGCCGATCATCAGTCCCGTCAGAATGACGATCACGAGCAGATGCCGCGCGATATCGACTGGCGGGCGCGGCTTTGCTTGTGGGTCCGCTTGTGGGTTCACTTGGTACTCCCGACTAGGATTTGCCAGCATTGTGCCTCAATGCCCTGGCACGACCTTCCCGGTAACGAATTCCGCGATCGTTGCATCGAGCGAATCGGAGCATTGCCTGTGCGGCGAGTGGCCGCCGGCGGGCAACTTTGCGAGCACGGTTTGGGGAGCGTGCAACGGAATGGCATCGATCTGCGCCATTGTTGCGTACTCGTCGTCCTCGGCTTGAGCCGCGAGAAGCGGGCACCTGATAGACGATAAAAGACGCGTGATATTCCAGTCCCTGAACGCGGGGCTCAGCCAGATATCGTTCCATCCATAGAAGGCCGAGTCCACATCCGCGTGATACCGCGCCAGGCGGCTGCGCAAGTCGCCCTGCGTGTACTGAACTCTCGCCTGGCTGATCATCTCCACCGACATCGCTTCGACGAACACATGCGGCGCAATCGCAATAACGCCAGCCAGCGCGTCAGGAAACGCCGCCGCGTAGAGCAGGGCGATGGACCCGCCGTCGCTGTGTCCGATCACCCACATCCGGGCGCGCTCGGCGTGGCCTATGTCAAGAACATCGAGTAATGCCGGGAGCACGTCCTGTGCTTGCGCGTGCAGGAAATCAACCGGCCATTTCGTGCTGGCCTCGCGCGGCGTGGACGCGCCGTATCCGGGCCGCGAATACACCAGTCCGCGAAAGCCAAGTCGATCGCAAAGTGCTTGCGGCCAGTCCTTCCACATTGCAACCGAGCCGAGCCCCTCGTGCAGGAACACGGCGATGGAAGCATCGGTCGAGTTCGCGTTCAGCCATCGATATTCAATGCGCAGCGAATTGCGACCGTTCTCCGCTGGTAAGTCTGCGAAGGAAGGCGATACCAGTTGATCCATGTTTGCGGCGGGTGAGTTAGATGTTCGCGCTTCTGGCGCGAACGAGCGCGCCCATTAGCGTAGATAGGGCGCCGCGCTAAACCGGTTGCCGGTCTTTTGCCTAATCCGCCGGGCGTTTGTCGGCGAGCGCGCGCCTGCATTCGTCGAGCACGCGCAGAACGAGTTCCGACTGATAGTTCAGATCGTCGCTATCCAGGATTTCTTCGACCGCGTCGCGGGCCCAGTCGGCATCGACCAGTTCTGAATGCCGTTGCGCGAGATCTGCCGCGATCGCCGACAATTTGGCAATGGCGAGCCATTCCGCTTGCCGTTGATGCCTGTCGAGCCATTTATGAGCGGCTTGTACGTGAAAGGCCGCGGTGGGCCAGGAACCGTTCAGGTAATACGCGCCGAGGCTCCCGCACGTGAGCCAGCAGAGCAATTCCACGCGGTCGTTAGGGCCGAGACTGTGGCGTACGTCGTTCATGGCATTGCTCACCAAGATGATTGATGTTTTCCGGAAGTTTTGATTCCGACAGGAAAACGATATCACGCCACAGTGCAATGCGGAATCAGCCATTTGGGCGGTACGTGTGAGGCCCCGCAAAAGGCTGTGCTGCTGATGAGAGGCTGCGGTCGACACATGTTCCGATGTTACGTAACGACATGCGGTGTTGCGCAGGCCCTAATGATGCATGACGAGGTGCGCAGGCGCTCCCTGACGAAACTCTGGAGTGGCCATCGCCGCGGTGATCTCACCAAACGATGACTTGAGCAGGTCGATTTTCTGGCGCAGATCATCCAGCCTGACGGCCGCCATGGTGGCCAGTTCGCGGACGTTGCGCAGCAGCTTTTCGCATAGCGCCGAGTACTGTGCCGCGACGATATCGAGCAGCGCGCGCGACGGCGCGCCGGGGACATCGACGACTGCTTCCTGGGATTGGGCAATCCGCATGCGCTCGGTTGCCTGCGCGAAAACCTCTACAGGAGCGATAGCCGTGGTGATGGATGCGTCCACTTCGTCGAGCGCGGCGCGGAGGTCGAGCGCGCTTTCTTCCATGGACACGGTCAGTCCGTGCACCTTTTTTGCCGTCATCCAGCCGCGCTCCACAAGCGTTTCACTGGCGCTGACGAGCGCGGCAGTAATCGCCGATACCGCCACCCGTTCTGTTTCGACACGATCCTTGAGCTCCGTGCACTCGGCAAGCACTTCGCTGAAGGCTGTCATTTGTAATTCGATCACTTGGATGGTTGGCATGTGGCAATCAAAAATAGGGCGGCGGAAAATCGAAAATAACGCACGAACTATGCCAATTGACGGGTGGAGTGCAGATTAAAAAAATGCCTTGGTTATATTGCTTTAGGCCAACTGTCTTAAATGGCGAATTGCGATTGTCAGTCTGAGGCA
Organism: Caballeronia sp. M23-90; assembly: GCF_053574605.1. NCBI lineage: Bacteria > Pseudomonadati > Pseudomonadota > Betaproteobacteria > Burkholderiales > Burkholderiaceae > Caballeronia > Caballeronia sp. M23-90. The sequence goes on from NZ_JBSIPA010000554.1 coordinate 2,574, forward strand.
CCGTGTGAATAACTGTAAAGTAAAGCTGTTGCACCAAGGCAAAATTTGTATAAATTTGACAATTTTTCAATATGCCGGGTTAAACCATAGAAACTGAAATTATCAGCGGTCTAGTTTCGTTGAGGCTATGCAAGCTATTGAATGTAGGGTGATTTATCGTAAATGCTCAATCCTCGACTTGGCAATAACGCCGATAGCGTTTTGTTTGCGATTTGTCGGGTTTTCGATGTCGAACGCGCCCCGGAATTCCCTGCCTGCCGCTTTTGAACATGCGCAAATTCCCTGCTGCCAGTGCCCCGACCGAACTTTGGTGATTTGCTGAAATCGCTTTGTCTCACTCGTGTTGACATGTTGCGCCACAGGCCCGTCACACGTTTCTTCACACCTTTAAAATTCTGGGTTATCTGAGATTGAGGCGATTTCGAAACTGTGTCTCAAAAGTGTTCGGTCTAGACGTGTTTAATAGTTAGACAAAAATAAGACTTTGAGTAGGTAATTAGGGACTAGCGGTTTGATGAATTCGACTCGCGCCACCGATTCTCAAGTTTGGAACTGGGCTTTGGACATCTGGTGAAGTGCGGCGGGAATGAAATCATTTTTCAAACGGCATCACCGTGTCGCGCGAGACCACCCGTAACTGTTTCCTGTGAGTATGAGGCCGCAGCCTGAGGGCAGGCCGTTATCTCTCTCGCGTTATTTGCGCTTGCGCTGCGTGCGGATCGCAAGCACACGGCAATTTTCCGAACGCCCACGCGAAACAAGACAATTTGCGAAATGAACCTTGCTGAGGTTTAATTTGTGTTGCCGCTGGCTTTTATCGCGGCACCTAAAGGAGCAAGACATCTTCCATACACACCTTCCCCGGATAACGCCTTGACGCCGCGGCTGCGAAGCATCTGGCGTCTCGCCTTTATGTTCGTTCGTGAGAGCCGGATGACGGACGCCGGCAAGTCCGAGCCGATCCACCGAGTCATGCGCTCGTTCACGGCCGGCATGCGCGCTCATGGCGCCACGAGTCTTTCCCAGCGCGCGCCATTGCTGCAAAACCTCTCAGGCGTGTTGAGCATGGCATCGGGCGTGCTCGAGCAGCATCCGGCATTGTCGGAAACGGCGGTGCGGGTTGCGCTGGCGCAACTCGATACGCTCAAGTCGCCGTTGAAAGGCGCGGCATTGCGGCAGGCACTTGTTACAGCGTTGCCGCCCGGGCGTGCCGCTGCCTTGATCGAGGTGGAAGACGAACCCGAGCGCTGCGGAATTGCCGAGCAGACGCATCGCGCTTCGGTGCGGTTGAATGAAACGAGCTTGGGCACCGCGGGATTGCCCGTCAGCGCCCGGCTCACGCTGATTCGTGCCGATACCCGCAAGGAGCTCGCGCAGGATCTCGACGTGGCGGGCGCGGCGGCGCGTTGGCGAAGGTCGAGCATTGCATTGACGGTATCGCCCAGACGTGCAATCAGA
>NZ_JBSIPA010000555.1:0-4026 GCF_053574605.1 Caballeronia sp. M23-90
CTCGGATCAGTGAGCGTGGGATAGAACGCCGACCATTCCGTGATCATCGCGACCTGCCCTTGCGCGAGCGCATTCACGGCCTCCGCATGGTCGTAATCGACAATGCCCGGCGGCATGTACTTCATCATGACGTCCGGCCCAAGTCCGAGCCGCTCCATCACGCCGGGACGAAAGCCTTCTATCAACCCATCGGCCTGGTCGATGAGATGCAGCGCCAGGTCGCGCGCCTCCGGCGCTTTCAGGTCCAGCGCAAGCGAACGGCGTCCGCGCGCCATCACGTCGAAACAGGTGCCTTGCATGGGATAGGGCGTCGGACCGTCCGTGGGCTTGCGGTCGATGCGGATCACTTCAGCGCCCATGTCGGCGAGCATCATTGCGGCGAACGGACACGGACCGAGCCCGACCATCTCGACAATGCGAATTCCCTTCAGCGGTCCGCTCATATTCCGCGCTCCGGGAGCGGCACGTAAATGACTAGCGATTTCATATCGGATTATCCTTGGCGCAAAGTACATGAGGAAGCGCATCAATCCAATAAACTCTACACCTCGAGCGGTCAAACAATCGGAGTCTGCCAATGCGTCTTCAGCCAATCAGGCACGCAAGCCTTTGCGCAGCATGCGTGCTTTTGTGTTTATCGGCTGGTGCTTGGGCTCAACAAGCCGCTAGCGGCCCCCCCGCGCCGGCTGCGGCACTCAACATCACGCCGAATTTCGCCGGCGATGATCCCGTGGCCGTCAGGGACGCGCTTGTGCGCAAGCTCACGCCCGGAAAGGCGCGCACGTTCGCTCATCGGGTGGAAGATCTGGTCGGAACGGCGCTGCCCAGGACGCTCCACGATCCCGACGTGACCGATGCAAAGCTGAGCCGCGATCTCGCATTCGTGGTGCCGGCGCCGTATGGCATCAGGTATCGCTCGAAGATCCACGTCATGACCGTCGATGTGGACCTCTCCGACAGCGATCATCCGGACGCCATCGTGCTGAAAAAGACCATCATGGGACCGCGCGGGCGGAAACTGGTCGTTGCGGCGGAAGCGAAGGCGAAGGGGTATATCCAGAACGTCGACGTGATCGAACTCGATACCACCACGGGCAAACACAACAAGACCAGCGTGCGCGGGCGGTTCGGGTTATCGGAAGCGGCTTTCGAAGCGGCGGGCGACGGCGATCTCGCGCTCGTGCTGATCTGCCGCGTGGTGCCGCCTTACCTGACCGAGACCGTCGAGCATAGCGATCCGACCAACGAGGAACCCACCGACATCACCACGCGCACCGCGATGCTGCATGCGAATGTCGGCGATGTCTGGCTGGTCAATCGCGAGAAGGGGGTCGTGCTGGCGAAGGGGCTGCATCTTGTCAAATAAGCGCGCCGCGTGACGCAACCACGTCCAGCAGGCACTCAACCAGCAGGGACGCCGCCGGCGTCAGCGGACTATCGCGGCGCGTCACCAACCCAATCGCAATAGCCGGCGGCAAATCCGATATGGGCAGCACCGCGAGTCCATCGCCGACCCACGGATGATCGAGTAGCGGTGCGGGCAACGCCGCGACGGTGTCCGAGCCGCGCAGCAAACCGTGCGCAATCACAAAGCTCGGACATTCGATCACCCTCTTCGGCTCCGGCAAGCCACTGCCGGCAAAATAATCGAGCAGCTCGCGCGTCGAGCTTTCGGGCGATGGATTGAGCAGCCATTCGGCATCGACAAGTCCGGCAAGCGTCGTGCACCGCGCGAGCGGATGACCTTGGCGCGCGACGATCACCGATGGGCTCTCATACAACTCGATGTAATCGAACTCCGGCCCGAGCCGTTCCGGGTTGACGACGGCCACGACGAAATCCAGCGAACCGTCGCGCAAACGCGGCAACGCCACGCCCGGAAATCCCTCGATAAAACTCACCCGCGCATCCGGCATCTTCTCGCGGAAAGCACGAAACGCTTTCGGCAGAATCGATAACGCCGCGCTCGGCGTAATGGCCGCGGCAACGCTTCCGGACAGCTCGCCTTTCATGTGCGCGATATCGTCTTCAGCGCGGCGCATCTCGCTTGTCACCATCTGCCCACGAATCCTCAATTGCTGCCCGAACGCCGTGAGTTGCACGCCACGCGCCGTTCGCAAGACCAGCGGCACGCCGAGGTCCTGCTCCAGTTCCTTCAGCGCCTTGGTCAATGCAGCTTGCGAGAGATGCAGGCTGCGCGCCGCCGCCCGAATGCTGCCCTGTTCCGCGACCGTCAGGAATGCTCGCAATTGATGGTATTTCATCGACGTCCGTCTCAAATATCAAACGACAGATATGGGTTTCTACCGACAACCCAAAGTAGTCGCAAATTTAATTAGCTGTCTTCTGTTTTGCTCCCGGACTTTATATGCTTGACCGCCATTAGTCACCCGCCTTCAAGGAGCATGTCATGCTGTCAGTCGATCCCGTCGTTCCCGGCATTGCCGCCATTGCGCCGGAGTTCATTGCCGTGCGCAGGAAAATTCACGCGCATCCGGAACTCGCATTCGAGGAACGGGCGACCGGGGATCTCGTTGCCAGTTTGCTCGAGCAGTGGGGGTATGAGGTGACGCCTGGTGTCGGCAAAACGGGCGTGGTCGGCGTGCTCAAGCATGGCGGTGGCACGAAGCGCATCGGCCTGCGTGCGGACATGGATGCATTGCCTATCGAGGAAGCGACGGGGCTGCCCTACACGAGCGCCGTGCCGAAAACCATGCACGCGTGCGGCCACGACGGCCATACCGCCATGCTGCTGTGCGCCGCGCGCTACCTGGCGGAAAGCCGCCAGTTCTCGGGCACGCTCACGGTGATTTTCCAGCCCGCCGAGGAAAGCTACGGCGGCGCACGCGTGATGATGGAAGACGGCCTTTTCGAGCGCTTTCCCTGCGATGCCATCTTCGGCCTGCACAACATGCCGGGCTTCGAAACAGGTTGCATGAGTTTCTGCACCGGACCTGCGATGGCATCGGCGGACCGGGCGACTATCGTGTTGCGCGGCCTCGGTGGACACGGCGCGCTTCCGCATCTTTCGCGCGATCCCATGCCGGCGGTGGGCGCGATCATCCTGGCCTTGCAGAGCATTGTTGCGCGGGAAGTCGATTCGCAGAAGTCCGCGGTGATCTCGGTGGGCAGTGTGAAGGCCGGCGATACCTTCAACGTCATCCCGCAAACCGCCGAGATGAAACTTTCCATTCGCGCGCTCGACCCCGCCGTGCGCGCGCTCTTGCGCGAGCGCATTACCACGCTCGTCCACGCGCAGGGGGCGGCGTTCGGAGTCGAGGCGGACATCGATTACGAATGGGGTTATCCGGTGCTTTTCAATCACGCGGACCCCACGGCATTTTCCGCCGATGTCGCCACGAAACTGCTCGGCGCGCAACGCGTCGACACGAACGCAAGGCCGCTGATGGGCAGCGAGGATTTCGCCTACATGCTGCAAGTCGTGCCGGGTTCGTATGCCTGGATTGGCAACGGAATCGAAGGCAAAGGCAGTTGCATGGTCCATAACCCGGGCTACGACTTCAACGACGACATCCTGGCGCTCGGCGCGAGTTATTGGGTGCGGCTGGCCGAAGCGTATCTCGCTGATTGAGTGACTGAACGCCTCCAAATACTCCCCAAGTACCGCGCATCGAGAAAAATCATGGGCATCCCTTCAATACGCGATAGCAACGTGGCAACGGGCATGGTTCCGGTGCGCAAGCAAAGCCGTGCGCGGCTCGTCGCTGCGGCGGCCGTGGGCAATGCGCTGGAGTTCTACGACTTCACTGTCTACGGATTCTTCGCCCTCGTAATTGGCAAGCTCTTCTTTCCAGTGCAGGACCCGGTCGGACAGTTGCTCCTCGCGGTCGCGAGCTTCGGTGTCGGTTTCTTCACGCGGCCGGTCGGCGGATTGCTGATTGGCATTTATGCTGATCGCGCGGGCCGCAAGAAGGCGATGATCCTGAATGTACTGCGAACCGAACATGGTTTGCATCGAGCTGTACACCTCTTCAACAGGCACCCCCAGCGTCTCGGCCTTGTCGC
>NZ_JBSIPA010000556.1:0-4009 GCF_053574605.1 Caballeronia sp. M23-90
TGCGCGAACGCGCAGCCCGGCGGCAATGAACGCAGGTCGGGCGTGATGCCCGCTATCTGCGTCAGCCTTCTGTGACGCGTGTTGAGGCTCGGCAAGCTGTCGATCAGACCTGCCGTGTAGGGATGCTGCGGATGATCGAGCACTGCATCGACGGTGCCTTGCTCTACGATCCTGCCGGCATACATCACGGCAATGTCGTCGGCGAGACCCGCGACCACGGACAGGTCGTGCGTGATCCAGATCAGCGATGTACCTTGCGTGCGCACGAGCGTCTGCACCTCGGACAGGATCTGCGCCTGGATGGTCACGTCGAGCGCGGTCGTGGGTTCATCGGCGATGATCAAATCAGGCTTGTGCAGCATGGCAATCGCGATCGCCACGCGCTGGCGCATGCCGCCTGACAACTGATGCGGATACGCACGCAGGCGTTCGCCAGGACTTGCGATACCCATTGCCGCGAGCGCTTCGCTTGCCTGCTTACGGGCGGTACTGCGGCTTACATTCCGATGCGCACGCACGGCCTCGATCATCTGCGCGTCGACGCGTTGCACGGGGTTGAGCGTGGACATCGGGTCCTGGAACACCATCGCAATACGGCTGCCGCGCAGGCGCCGCATTTCGGCTTCCGGCAGACCAACAATATTCCTTCCCTTGAACAGGATCTCGCCGCCGACCACGCGGCCGGGTGCATCGATCAGTCCCATGATCGAGAAACCGGTCACGGATTTCCCTGATCCGGATTCCCCGACCAGACCCAGCACGCGACCGCGGCCGAGCGTCAGCGATACATCCTCGACCGCAGGCAGCTCGCCTTCGCGCGTGAAGAAGCGCGTCTTCAGGCCGCGGACTTCGAGGGTGGTATCGGAAGTATGAAAGGCTGCGTTGCTCATTTCACGAACCTCGGATTGAGCAATTCGCGCAGACGGTCGCCGACCATGTTTATCGATACGAGGATGGCGAGCAGCGCAAGACCCGGGTAGACGCTCGTCCAGTATTCGCCCGAGAGCATGGTCTGGTAGCCGTTGGCAATCAGCAGCCCGAGCGATGGTTCTGTGATCGGCACGCCGAGCCCGAGAAAGGACAACGTTGCTTCCAGCGTGATTGCGCGTGCGACCTGCAGCGTGCCGACCACGATCAGCGGCGGCAGGCAATTCGGCAGCATATGAACGAGCACGATGCGCCAGTTCGGAATTGCCAGGCTGCGCGCCGCTTCGACATACTCGCGCCGGGCTTCGACTAAAGCCTGCGCGCGCGCTGTGCGGGCGTAGTACGCCCATTCGATCAGCACCAAAGTGAGCACGACGTTCGTCACGCTTTTGCCGAGGAACGCGAGCAGCATCATCGCGACCAGGATGGACGGGAAGGCGAGCAGCAAATCGACAAGCCGCATGATGAGGCTGTCCACCTTGCCGCCTGCGTATGCCGCGATCAACCCGAATACTGTGCCAACGACGCCCGCGATTACTGCCGAGCCAAGACCCACTGACAAGCTCAGGCGCAAGCCATAGAGCATCGCTGAATAGAGGTCGCGGCCCTGGCCGTCGGTACCGAGCCAGTACGCGTGGGTGCCGGCGCTGTTCATGGAGCCGGGCGGAAGGCGGGCATCGAGGACATCGAGCTGAAGGAGGTCGTAGGGATTTTGCGGCGAGATGTACGGCGCGAAAACCGCGGCAAGCATGAGCAAGACTGCAACGATCAACGCGCCCAGCGCTACTGGCGAACGCACGAAGTCGGCCACGAGTTGACGCCACGGCGACCGGCGCTTCGATACAGCGCGCACAGGCGTTTCGGGAACGAGAGGCGTGGTGCTCATCGCGCGCCCTCCAGCCGCACGCGCGGATCGAGGAATTTATAAAGGATATCGACCAGCAGGTTCAGCGTGACGAACATGCACACGACCACGATCAGGTACGAAAGGATCACCGGCCGATCGAGCGCGTTGATGCTGTCGAGAATCAGCTTGCCTGCGCCGGGCCACGAGAAAACGGTCTCCGTCACGACCGCGAACGCAATGGTCGAACCAAACTCGAGTCCGATCACCGTGACGAGCGGTATCAGCGTGTTGCGCAAGATATGCACGAGCACGACACGCATCGGCGACAAACCCTTGGCGCGCGCAAAGCGCACATGTTCCATCGGCATGACTTCGCGCACGCCGGCGCTCGTCAGGCGCAACACGAGCGAGACCTTGAAAAGCGAGAGATTCAACGCGGGCAAAATAAGGTGGCGCAGCCCGTCGATGGTCAGCCACGACCATTGCACACCGAACAGGCTTGCAGTTTCACCGCGCCCGCTCGCAGGCAGCCATCCGAGCTTTACGCTGAAGAGCATGATCAGCATCAGGCCCACCCAGAACGTAGGCAGCGAGAAGCCGACAATGCTGCCCGTCATCAACATCTTCGAAAGCGGATTGCGCGGATGCAAGCCCGAAAAAAGCCCAAGCGGAATGCCGATGAAAAGCGCCAGCAGCAGCGCCGATACCGCCAGTTCGAGTGTCGCCGGAAGGCGTTGCAGGATCAGGCGAATCGCGGGTTCGTTATAAACGAAGCTATTGCCGAGATCGCCGTGCGCGGCGCCCGCGAGAAACGCGAGGTACTGCTTCCACAGCGGCTGATCGAGGCCAAGTTGCGCGATGATCCGCGCGCGATCGACCTGGTCGACATCCTGCCCGATGAGGATATCGATTGGATTGCCGATCGCATGCAAGCCGATGAACACGATCAGCGTCATCAGCAGCACCACGAACGCCGCTTGCGCGACGCGGCGAACGAGCCAGCCGCTCATCGGTCCTCCGCATACTGGGGCGGTGCGTCGGCGGGCGTGAATTCATCGCCGAAAAGTTCGGGCTCCGCGTAGGCTTCGAGCGCCGCGTAATGCTGCTCCACGTCTTCGCGGTACAGCAAACTCGCGATGCCTTGCGAGAGACGTTTCGCGCCCGTGCTGATGGCGGGAATGTCGCCGGAGACGGCGCCGTGCGAAAGCGTTGCCGGATAGCAGAAGCAATGAATATTCGACAAACCCGGGCAATCCCCCGGCGTTTTCTCGAGGAACTCGAAGGCGGGGCCGACATCGGGCGAGTCGGACAGTTCGGCGTCGTCTTCGCCGGGTGGCGGGGTGTACCGGTCGGCCCATGTGCGGATGAACGGCGCGAACGCGGCGAATTCCGGGCGCGCGTTCCAGTCCACCTTGAAGCCCGTCGAGACGATCAGGAAGTCGGCCGCGAACGTGCCCTTCGGCGTGTGGATGGCGAGACCATCGGCTGTTTCTTCCACCGACAAAACCGGGCAGCCAAGATTGAACCGCACGCTGGGATGATGACGCGACACCCGTAACGTGCTGCCCCGCGGCGGCGGCACCTGCACCGTATTGATGTAGTGCCGGATCTTCCACTTCCATTCATCGGGAAGAGTCTGGTGGCCGTGCGTCAGGCCCGGATTGCCTGCACCCTTGCCCTTGTTCACGCGTGGCAGGTCCGGACGTCTGATCAGCAAATCGACACTCGCAGCGCCTGCTTCGAGTGCGGTCGCCGCACTGTCCATGGCCGACGATCCGCCCCCGACGACGGCGATACGCTTGCCGCGAAGTGTGCTGAAATCAACCCTGTCCGATGAATGCGCCCAACGCGAACGCGGCAACCCGTCGATAAAACCCGGCAACGCCGGTCCGCCCAGACCATCGCGTCCGGTTGCAAGCACGACGCGCCGCGCGAAGACATCGAAACGTTTTTCGTGCGTGCGAACGCTCAGCACCACAAGACCATCCGCACGCGGCGTCACGGCTTCGATGGTGTGGCCATTGCGGACGTCGAGTGCGAGCACGCGGCGATACCAGACCAGATATTCCATCCACTGCAGCCGGTCGATCTTGTCGAGCGCCTGCCATGCTTCAGCCCCGAACTGCGCTTCGAACCACGCGCGAAACGTGAGTGCGGGCAAGCCGAGCGCCGGCCCGGTCAGCTGTTTTGGCGAGCGTAGCGTTTCCATGCGCGCAGTCGTGGCCCAGGGTCCTA
>NZ_JBSIPA010000557.1:0-3991 GCF_053574605.1 Caballeronia sp. M23-90
TCTCGTGGATCGACGGCTTGCGCGTCAACCAGTCGGCCGTCGATCCACGAGAGATCCAGGGGCACGCCGGGATTGCGTTCGGCATGAACGGCGGGCGGTTTGCCGCGCAAGGGGACAACGGATTGAGAAGCGACGTCGAGCATGAGTAGGGCCGGTTGTGCAACGCACAACATTTTCCGGTTAATCGATAGAGCATTCTAACATTCTCTTGTTACGATCGTAACATCGGGGATTACGCCTATGCCCGCGAAAAGACATTCAGCATTGCGCGCCAGCAAGCCACTTAAATCCGCCAAAAGTCATCAATACGGTTCTCACGGTTAGAATCGCGTACTGAGCCGGATTTGTCATAAGTTGATGCACATCGACAATGCCGCCGCTGCCGCCGAGGAGAGTTTGATGGACGCATTGCCACCAGAAGAAACCATCCGCAGCGCCGTCGACCGGTCGGTAAGCCGCTTGCGCCTGCAGCACGAACTTGCCGTGCAGTTCGCGACATCCGTCCTGCGCGTGCACAACGCCGACGCGTTGCTCGATGAAGCGTGCAAGGCGGTATCGGCGGGATTGCATTCTCGCTTTGTCAAAGTGTTGCGCTATCAGCCGGAAAGCCAGACCTTCGTGCTGGAAGCAGGCGTGGGCTGGGACCCGGCGGATATCGGCACGACAGAACTCGGCGCCGACGACGCCAGCCCCGCAGGCCACGCGTTCACGAGCGGACAGCCGGTGTTGTCGAATCACCTCGGCGCCGAACACCGGTTCCGCACGCCCGAATTGCTGACGCGCCACGGCATCAAGCGCGCGATCAACGTGCCCATTCGCGGCATTCCGGAAACCTACGGCGTGCTGGAAGCCGACAGTTCCGACGACGAAGACTTCAGCGAGACCGATATCGTTTTCCTGGAAGGCATCGCGAACGTCATCTCGATGAGCCGCGAACGCCTCATGGCGGAATCGCAGACAGACGCCAACGAGCTCTTCTCCACCAGCGTACTGAACGCGAGCGTCGATTGCATTCAGGTGTTGTCGGTCGAGGGTGGGATCGAGTTCATGAACGACAACGGACTCACCGCGCTGAAAATCGATGACTTCGCTGAGATTGGCGGGATGCATTGCATCGACTTGTGGCCCGAAGATCAGCGGACCAAGGTCCTGCACGCGCTGGAGACGGCGGTGAATGGAGACCCCACGCGCTTCGAAGGCCCCTGCCCGACCTGCGCCGGCGATGCGCGCTGGTGGGATGTATCGGTGGCGCCGATTCGCGACCCCGACGACCAGGTCAAACGCGTCGTGCTCACCATGCGCGACGTGACCGAGCGGCACGAAAACGAGGAGAAGCTTGCCGCGCTGGTATCGAGCCAGGAGATCCAGTTGGGCAACTCCGCGCTGATGATGAAGGAAGTGCATCATCGCGTGCGCAACAGCCTGCAGCTCGTGCAGACGCTGCTCGCGCTGCAGGCGAATCTAGCCGGCGACAAATCCGTCGCCGTGCATCTGCAGGCCGCCGCCACGCGTGTGCGAACGGTCGGCTCCGTGCATCACCGGCTTTATCAGGACGACGGCGCCGAAGCCACGGACGCAACAAGTTACCTGCGCGGACTGACCTCGGACCTGGCTGACCTGGCTGCAGGGCGCGAGGTTACGCTGGAAGGCGAATCCATCGTGCTGCCGGCCGCACGGCTCGCCCCGCTTGGGCTTGTCACCGCAGAACTCGTAACCAATGCGCTCAAGTACGGCCGCGGCAAGGTGCGCGTCAAGCTGGAGCGCGCAAACGACGCGCTGCTGCTCGCGGTCGAAGACGAAGGCGACGGTTTTCCAAACGACTTTCCGAAACCGCAGGGCACGGGGCTTGGCATGCGGCTTGTGACGACATATGCCGGCAAGGGCATAGGCTCGGTGACGGTCGACCGGGACGTGCCTTATAGCCGGATCGTGGTGAGATTCGCGCCAGGCTGAAGCACGGTGTTAACAAGGCGCTTCAGCAGAAGCGCCTTATCCAGAATTACGGCCTCAATGAATCACTCAACATAATCGGCCACCATAATCGGCCACTCATTCCCCGAATTAATCAGACATACAAATCGATACAGCACGCGGATTTTCCGGGTGTTAAGCTAAACCGAACACACCGTTGCGTCGCCGTTGCGCATTCCCAAGAAGATTGTTTTACCGGTCTGCAGCCCGGGCGGTGAGCCTTACCGTTCAGCGTCTGCTCACGACAATCCCCTTTGAATCAGTCCAGCCGGATACGTGCCCATGACAGAGATCAGCACCCAGGAAAGCAAGCCATCAGGTGAGTCGCGGACAAAGATTCTAATGTGTCCTTTCACGAATTACACCAACCGCTATATCGAGATTCAGAAAAGTCTATTCACCGAGATGGGTTACGACGTCATGCCCCTTTCCGTAAAGGGCTTGCTGCGGGGCGGATTCGTTCAGTTATTCAAACCCGAGAACGTCCTGGTGTTTCACTGGCTTGAGTATCGGCCGTTCAAGCGCGAGAAAGGCCGTGCTCAGTTCAGTATTTCAGGCAGCCTGCTTTTCGCTTTCTATTGCGCGCTGATCACAATTGCCAGAGCGAAGACGGTGTACTTCGTGCACGACCATATAGTCCACGATACAACCGGCTTCAACCGGCGCCTCGCCAGCCGTGTGATGTCGTTCATTCGCGGTCTCGCCGATTTCCGTGTGGTTCACGCGCCGAACTTCGAGGACAAATACAAGGCCACGTACTTGCCCCATCCTCTTTACTGGGATTCGCCGGGTCAGCCGCCTACCGTGCCGAAGAAAGAAAGCGGCAAACCCTTGTTCTCGCTGCTTGGCGTAATCCGCCCGTACAAACAGATCGACGCCGTGCTGGAGAACTGGCCAAGCGAATGCAATCTGCAGATCGCGGGTCTGGGCACCGAGGCGTATCTCGCGACGCTTAACGAGATCCTTGACCGGCGTTCGCTGCGCGGCACCGTGAATCTCGATGCCAAGTTCCTCTCGGACGCCGAGTTCGCGCAAAACGTGGTGAATACGGATGTGATCATCCTGCCGCACGCAGCCGACTCCATGCTGGTGAGCGGCGCGTTTTTCGAAGCGATCGGACGCGTGCCGCTAGTGATCTCGCGCTCGACGCCCTTCATGAAATGGGCAGCCGGCAAGTTCGACAACGTTCATCTCTTCGATGACATCAGCGAGCTTCCGGGCATCGTGCGCTCGATCAGCGAGACGTGGCCGGCAGCAGCATCGAGTTCGGCCAACACCCTCGCCACCGATGAATTCGGCTGGCGCGCATGCCGCCGGCGCTATGAGCAGTTCTTCGAGTCGGTCGTGGGGCGGCGGAAGGTGGTTGAAGAGGCGGTGGTGGAGTAAGGCGCAGCTTCGCGGCGACTAGATGATGTTCTTCCGCCGCAACCCGTCGATCGTCTGCGCCTGCACTCCCCAGTCGCGAAGAATCTCTTCGCTGTGCTGCCCGGCACTCGCCGGCCCCGCATTCACCTGCGGCGCGGTCCGGCTGAAGCGCGGCGCCGGTGCCGGTTGCGTCACCCCATCGACTTCTATGAATGTCTCGCGCGCCCGGTTATGCGCGTGCGACGGCGCTTCGTCCATATCCAGGACAGGCGCGAAACACACATCCGTCCCTTCCATCAGATCGCACCACGCTTGCCGTGGTTTCGTTGCGAAGATGGCCGCGATCTTCGTTTTCAGCTCCGGCCATCTGCTGCGGTCCATGTGGTTGTCGAAGGCGGGATCGTGGATATTGCACAGCTTGAGTAGCAACGCGTAAAACTGCGGCTCGATCGATCCCACCGATACAAACTTCCCGTCCGCACACGCATACGTGTTGTAGAAATGCGCGCCGCCGGCGAGCATGGCCGAGCCGCGTTCTCCCGTCCATGCGCCAAACGCCTTGTAGCCGTAGATCATCGCCCCGAGGAGCGCCGAGCCTTCGACCATGGCGGCATCGATCACCTGCCCCTTGCCCGAGCCGCGCGCTTCCAGCAGA
>NZ_JBSIPA010000558.1:0-3991 GCF_053574605.1 Caballeronia sp. M23-90
TGCTAAGAAGCGCCGAACTGCGGGCAGCCGCGGTGGGGAAATGAGCTTTTTAAAGAGAGATTGATAAAGTCAAAACCCGACATTTCTAAAAAGTTTGAACCCCGACATCTGAACTTGGCCTCGACATATCGTGTAGGCCCCAAGTAGTAATGTCGTATTTGGGGGTGCGGCGGAATTCTTGGACTACCAGGAGGTAGTTCATGTATTCATACGAAGACCCAATCACCATGACGATGCGCGAGTTGGACCGGTTTAAAGTGATTCAGTGCGTGGTCGACGGGCAACTCAAGCGTCGCCGGCAACCAACGGCATTCGGCAGCCGGTAAAGGTCGATGACCATGCGTTCCCCATCGAGTTTCTCGATGCATGCGCGAACGCCTATGCGTTCACGTTCGGTTGAAAAGAATCACGCGGCTTCCTCACACGCACGCATAACAAAGCCGCCACGGCGAGCGCTGCGGCTGCAGTTTCGAGCGACGTCGAGAACGAATGATGCGATGCATACATCGTATTCGCGACAAGCGGTCCGACGATCTGCCCGACACCAAAACACGCGGTCATCATCGCGAGGATGCTGATGCGCATGGTGTGCGCGACCCGGCGCGCGGCGAGCATCGCGATGGTTGCGGTCCCCATGAACGTCCCGCCCACGATCAGCGCGCTGCCGAGATAACCCACCTGATTGGCAAACACGACCGGCAATACAACGCCCACCGCTTGCAACGCAAGATTGAGAAACAGCGCGCGCCGTGTTCCAAGCCGCATGTGGACCGCGTGCCAGATGAAGCACGAAGGAATCGCGCCCAGACCGAACAACGCCCAGACCTGAATCGGATCGATCGAGCCGATCGCGTCCCTCACGAACAACGGCAAGTAGGTCGCGGTGATGATGTAGCCAAAGCCCGCAAGTCCGTAGAGTGCGATCAGCGGTCCCGCTCCGAGCGCCGGAAAGGACTCGTGTCCATGCAAAGCGGCACGCGTGCCGGAGTCGTGAACCGGACGTGCATCGAGACCCGGCAACGCGATGGCGCCAAGGATCAGCGCGCCCGCCGCCAGCACCCACCACAGTCCTGCGCTGTGCAGGCCGGAACTGCGTCCGGCGACGAGCATCTCGGATGACAGCACGATCCCGATGCCGACACCCGCATACAGCATCGGCGCACCGCGCGTGTGACCGCGATGTTGCAAGAGCCAGAGCGACGCCGCGACCATGGTGACCGCGCTGACGGCGCCGGTGATCCCGCGCATCGCGATGATGAGCCAGGGCGCATCCAGCAGCGCCGTCACCCCGAGACAAACTGCAATACCGGCAAGCGCAAGCATGCACAACCTGCGCGAGTGTCGCGGATGCACGGCCGCGGTCAGCAGCGCGCCGATCAGGTACCCCGCATAGTTGGCCGACGCGGCGAGCGTTCCCTGGTGCACGCTCAGCACGGCATCGCTGACCATGACCGGGTAGATGCCCGTGAACGCAAAGCGCCCGAATCCCATTCCGACTGCCATGACGAGGGCGGCCACCATCGCCGCCATGCCCTGGCTTGCAGTCGATGAAACCTGCCGTATCGTGCTCATGACACTTTCTCCTTCGCCGACAACTGCTTCGACATGAATGGCGTGAGCGCCTCGCGCAGTGCGTTGAACGCTGGCGTCTGATAACCCTTTCGATGAACCAGCCACGTGTCCACTTTCGCCACGACATGCGTGCGGAACTTCGGCGGTTCGCGCAGCAACTCCAGCACGCTGCGCGGCACAAGGGACACACAACCGCCCGCAGCAACGCACGCAAGCATGCTGTGATACGAACCGACCTCCTGGATGTCCAGCAGCGCTGCGCCCTGCCCGAGCCACTCTTCGGCAAGCACGCGATAGCTGCAGCCCTGCGCAAACGCGGCGAGCGAACGCACGGTGACGTCCCCACCCTTCCGAACGACGCCATGTCCGGGCGGCAACACGAGCAAGATCTCCTCGCGAAAAACCGCTTCGCCATGAAGTCCTGCGGCATCGAGATCCATTGCCGACGCCATGTCGCCACAGGGCGGCAACGCCGCAAACGCGCAATCGACAAGACCGCTGCCGACCTGTTCGAGCAACTGCCTGGAAGGCGCGGTCGAAATCCGCAACTGAACATCCGGGTACTGCACGTGAAGCGCCGCAAGCGGTCCGGGCAACCGCGCCGCAGCCGTGCTTTCCATGGTGCCGATCCTGAGCGTGCCTGACGGCGCTTGCGGGGCAAGCACCTGCCGCGCTTCGTCGGCGAGAGCGAGCATGCGGTTCGCATAACCGAGAAAGCGTTCGCCTTCTGCGCTGAGCGTCAGGCGGTTGCCGTCGCGCCGGAATAGCGCAACGCCGAGCTCTTCTTCAAGCTGCTGGATTCGGGTCGTGACGTTCGACTGCACGCGGCCCAGCCGTTTGGCGGCCCGGGTCACGCTCAGTTCGGCGGCAACGACACAAAAAATATCGAGAGTCGTATGGTCCACGTTAATCTCCATTTGAGAACGATGTAAACATAATATTCCCAAATAGAGATAATATGCAAGTCAGGTATTTCTTTTTCCGGTCATTGACCGGACGTCTTCCCGAACCATCGAGGTTTTCATGGATCAGCACGCAACCGTCTTGCCCAGCTATGCCGAACGCAACGCACCTTATTGGCGGCGCAACCTGTTTGTGTGCGTCTTCGGCTCTTTCACCACGCTGCTGAGCTTGAGCATGTTGCTGCCGTTCTTGCCGCTCTACGTCGAGCAACTGGGCGTGCATACGCCCTCCGCGATCGTTCAGTGGTCTGGCGTTGCCTTTGGCGCAACGTTTTTTGGTACCGCGATCACCGCGCCGCTCTGGGGGCGTCTCGCGGACCGTTATGGACGCAAGCCGATGCTGATTCGCGCGGCCGTCGGCATGGCTATCGTGATGTCGATGATCGGGCTCGCGCACAACCTGACCGAGCTTGTCGTGCTGCGGCTGATCGCGGGGTTGATCGGCGGTTATGCGTCGGCATCGATAGTCATGGTCGGCACGCAAGTGCCGCGTGAACGCTCGGGATGGGCGCTCGGCGTACTGTCTACCGGCGCGCTTGCGGGCAGTCTCATCGGGCCGCTCGTGGGCGGTTTCCTGCCGACATGGGTGGGCATCCGCGGCACGTTTTTCGTGGGCGGCGCAATCATCGCGGTCGCGGCGGTGCTGACCATCGTCGTGGTGCGCGAGGATTTCGACCGCACGGCCGATACGAAAAAGCGCATCGACGTTGCGGGCGCATCGCTGCCATCGATGAAGCGCGGGGTGATCCTCATATTGCTCCTGACAGCAATAATGGTGCTGCTTGCAAACATGTCGATCGAGCCGATCATCACCGTGTATATCGGCCAGCTTGGTGTGCCGCGCGATTATGTTGCGCGCATGGCGGGCATCGTGATGGCGGCCTCGGCGTTCGGCAGCATGTTGACCGCCGCGCGTCTTGGCGCGCTTGCCGATCGCATCGGCAGCGCGAAGGTGATCACAGGGTGCCTGGTTGCCACGGCCGTGGTCCTGGTGCCGCAGGCGTTCGTCACGCAATGGTGGCAACTCGCCATTCTTCGCGGCCTGATGGGTATGACGCTCGCGGGTTTGCTGCCATCGATTGCAAAGGAAGTCCGGCACGCCGTCGCCGATCACAACTCAGGCAAGACGCTCGGGTATCTGCAATCCGCGCAGTTCAGCGGACAAGTGATCGGCCCGTTGATCGGCGGACAGATCGGCGCGCATGTCAGCTTGCGCGCCGTGTTTTTCGTGACCTCCTCCTTGCTGCTTGTTTGCGCGGGTTTGAATCGATGGGTGCGAGGCGCGTCATGAAGCGAATCGCTAAGCGAACTCAGCCGCCGAATTGCGCGTTCAATGTCTTGCCTGGCGCCGCGCCTTCGAACCCATCGATTCAAACCCGCGCAAACAAGCAGCAAGGAGGAGGTCACGAAAAACACGGCGCGCAAGCTGACATGCGCGCCGATCTGTCCGCCGATCA
>NZ_JBSIPA010000559.1:0-3945 GCF_053574605.1 Caballeronia sp. M23-90
TCGCCTTGTGCGTAGGTGCCGCGCACCGTGTGACCCGGCGCCTTCGGGGCGATCATGATCACGTCCAGATCGGCGCGCGGGATGACCTGGCCATAATGCACGTTGAAGCCGTGAGCGAATGCCAAAGCAGCGCCTTCCTTGGCGTTGTCGTGCACTTCGTTCTTGTAGACTTCAGCGATCTGCTCGTCCGGCAGCAGCATCATGACGACGTCTGCGCCCTTCACGGCTTCGGCCACTTCCTTGACCTTCAGTCCGGCCTTCTCGGCCTTGCTCCACGATGCGCCGTTCTTGCGCAGGCCGACCGTCACGTTCACGCCGCTGTCCTTCAGGTTCAGCGCGTGTGCATGGCCTTGCGAGCCATAGCCGATGATCGTGACCTGCTTGCCCTTGATGAGGGAGAGATCGGCGTCTTTGTCGTAGAAAACTTTCATGTCGGTTCCTTTGCCTTGAATAGATTCGTTGATTCGTTTAAGGGGTACTGATAACTGCGAGTTCGTTGCGGCGAGTCTCAAACCTTCAGAATGCGCTCGCCCCGGCCAATGCCAGAACTTCCGGTGCGCACGGTTTCGAGAATCGCCGTCGCATCAAGCCCCTGAATAAAGGCGTCGAGCTTGTCGCTCGCGCCTGTCAGTTCCATCGTGTAGCTTTTTTCGGTGACATCGATGATCCGGCCGCGGAAGATATCCGCCATCCGCTTCATCTCTTCCCGCTCCTTGCCGACTGCCCTTACCTTGATCAGCATCAGCTCGCGCTCGATGTGGGCGCCCTCTGTCAGGTCGACCACTTTCACCACCTCGATCAGGCGGTTCAGGTGCTTCGTGATCTGTTCGATCACGTCGTCCGAGCCAATGGAAACGATGGTCAGCCGCGACAGCGAACTGTCTTCGGTCGGCGCCACCGTCAAGGTCTCAATGTTGTAGCCGCGTGCGGAAAAGAGCCCGACGACACGCGATAACGCGCCCGGTTCGTTTTCCAGCAGCACGGAAATGATGTGTCTCATGATTTGCGTTCCCGATTAATCCAGTTGGATGGCGTGTTCTCGTCAGACCCGCGCGCAATCGAACGTCTTTTGTGAAGACGGGCGCGCGCGAATCCGCACAGGAAACAGCCGTTATAGATCTTCCGATCCGAGCAGCATTTCCGTGATGCCCTTGCCTGCCTGGACCATCGGAAAGACGTTTTCGGTGGGATCTGTCTGGAAGTCGAGGAATACCGTGCGATCCTTCAGGCGCAATGCTTCTTTCAACGCCGGTTCGACATCGCGCGTATGTTCGATGCGCATGCCTACATGGCCGTACGCTTCGGCGAGCTTCACGAAATCAGGCAGCGCGTCCATGTACGAACTGGAATAACGCTTCTTGTATTCGATCTGCTGCCACTGGCGAACCATGCCGAGATAGCGGTTGTTCAGCGAGATGATCTTGATCGGCGTGTTGTACTGCTTGCACGTCGACAATTCCTGGATGCACATCTGGATCGAGCCTTCGCCCGTGATGCACAGCACTTCGTCGTCCGGATGCGCCATCTTCACGCCCATGGCAGCCGGCAAACCGAAGCCCATGGTGCCGAGCCCGCCCGAGTTGATCCAGCGGCGCGGCTCGTTGAACCGGTAGAACTGCGCGGCCCACATCTGGTGCTGGCCCACGTCCGAACAGACGTACGCTTCGCCGCCGGTGAGCTCCCAGGCTTTTTCGACCACATATTGCGGCTTGATGATCTCGCTCTTGCGGTCGAACTTGAGGCAGTCCTTCGAACGCCATGCTTCGATGTCCTTCCACCAGTCGGCAAGCGCCGCGGTATCGGGGCCATGGTCGGCCGTCTGCAATTGCTCGATCAGTTCCTTCAGCACTTCCTTCACGTCGCCGACGATGGGGATATCGACCTTCACGCGTTTGGAAATGGACGACGGATCGATGTCGATGTGAATGATCTTCTTCGCGTGCGACGCAAAATGCTCCGGATCGCCGATCACGCGGTCATCGAACCGCGCGCCGATCGCGATCAGCACGTCGCAATGCTGCATGGCCATGTTGGCTTCGTACGTGCCGTGCATGCCGAGCATGCCGAGGAACTGCTTCTTGTCCGCGCGATATCCGCCGAGACCCATCAGCGTGTTCGTGACCGGATAACCGAGCAGATCGGCGAACTGGTTCAACTCGCGCGCCGCATTCGCCAGGATGATGCCGCCGCCGGTATAGATATACGGACGCTTGGCCGACAGCAAAAGCTGCACGGCCTTGCGGATCTGGCCCGAATGGCCTTTGGTGACCGGATTGTACGAACGCAGCGAGACGGATTTGACCGGCTCGTATTTGCACGGCGTCTTTGAAACGTCTTTCGGAATGTCGATCAGCACCGGGCCGGGACGGCCTGTGCGCGCGATATAAAACGCTTTCTTGATGGTGGAGGCCAGTTCACGCACGTCCTTCACGAGGAAGTTGTGCTTCACGCACGGGCGTGTGATGCCGACCGTGTCGCACTCCTGGAACGCATCCTGGCCAATCGCCGCAGTCGGAACCTGACCGCTGATGACGACGAGCGGAATGGAGTCCATGTAAGCCGTGGCGATACCGGTCACCGCGTTGGTGACGCCGGGGCCCGAGGTCACGAGGCACACGCCGACGTTGCCGGTGGAACGCGCATAGGCGTCGGCGGCATGAACCGCGGCCTGTTCGTGGCGCACGAGGATATGCTGGATCTGGTCCTGCTTGTACAACTCGTCGTAGATATAGAGTACCGAGCCGCCGGGATAGCCCCAAATGAACTCGACGTTCTCGTCAGCCAGCGCGCGCATGAGCACGGTGCCGCCAATGGATTGCGCTTCGAGTGGGGGAGTCGTATCCGACGTGGAGAATTCCGCGCTGGGCATATTCATACATTCACCTTTCGAATTTTCGGCAAAAAATTGATTGGGTGCTCTCTGCCGGGCTTATGGCTCGGGTTCAAGCGGCGCGTCTAAATGGGAAGCGGGCTTCTTGGGCTCGCCTCAAAGAGACAGTTCACTGATGATGCGAGTCGGAAACGATAGCCCGAGGCAATAAAGACAGTCAAGCAAAAACTTCTTGGACCCCAACCGGAATGCGCTGAAAAGGGGTGAAAAAAGGCTCGGAACTCTCCGAAATGATGCGGAAAAGTCTGCTTCGCGGGCCGCCGTCTGAGGCATTTCCTCGCTGTTCACCCAAAAGTTTGTTAGCATCCGCAGGTTTTTAACCTCTCACCAACCCTTATCGACGCACACTCGTTGCGCCGGGCCTCACGGATGGCATCAGACAAGGAACTCGCCGATTTTCTGGCGGGCGTCGAAAGACGCGCGTTCAAGCAGACGGTGTACACCGTACGTGACGACGACGCGGCGCTCGACATCGTTCAGGATGCGATGATCAAGCTCGCCGAAAAATACGGCGACCGCCCTCCGGCTGAATTGCCGCTTTTGTTTCAGCGTATCCTGCAAAATGCAACGCACGACTATTTCCGGCGCCAGAAGGTCAGGAATACGTGGGTGAGCCTGTTTTCGTCGTTCGGGAACGCAGACGACGACGAATTCGACCCCCTCGAAACCTTCGAATCGCAGGATGGCACGGTCGGTGCGGAGAGCAGCGAAAGCCGGCTCGAGCGCGAACAGGTGCTCAATCTGATCGACGCGGAAATCCAGAAATTGCCAGCACGTCAACGGGAAGCGTTTCTCATGCGTTACTGGGAGGATATGGATGTCGCCGAAACCGCCGCTGCAATGGGCTGCTCTGAGGGCAGCGTAAAAACGCATTGCTCGCGGGCCACGCATGCGCTGGCACACGCGCTGAAGGCGAAAGGAATCACGCTATGAGCAACGCTCTCGATCAGAAAGAAGCCGAATTCGCGCTGAAGGTACGCCGCGCGCTCGACGAAAGTATTACAACGCTACCTGCCGCGTCGCTCGACAAGCTCGCGGCGGCCCGGCGGACGGCA
>NZ_JBSIPA010000055.1:0-22548 GCF_053574605.1 Caballeronia sp. M23-90
TCCTGCACTCGGCGCTGGTAAAGGACCACGCGAAAAGCGGCGACGACGAAGCCATCTCCGACGCCATGAAAGGCGTGAACATCGATACGTTTGCATCGCTCAGCCTGGCTTTCACGGTGAATGCGTCGCTGCTGATCGTGGCCGCCGCTGTTTTTCACGCAAGCGGACACTACGACGTCAGCGATCTCGCCGATGCACACCGCCTGATTGCCCCGCTTGTCGGCAGCCAGTGGGCAAGCGCCATCTTCGCAGCGGCGCTGCTCGCCTGCGGGCTGAACGCGACCGTCACCGGCACGCTGGCGGGCCAGGCGGTGATGGAAGGTTTCCTGCAGTTGAAAATTGCACGCTGGGCTCGGGCGCTCCTGACCCGCACACTTGCAATAGGACCGGCGCTGCTTGCCGTCGGCGCGTTTGGCGAACACGGTTCCAATCAGTTGCTCGTTGCGAGTCAGGTGGTCTTGAGCCTGCAACTGCCGCTGGCCGTCATTCCCCTCGTACGTTTCGCTTCCGATGCCGGCCTCATGGGCCGCTGGCGCGTCAAACGCATCCCGCTGGCGCTGGCGTGGATGTGCGCCGGGATTATCGTCGTGTTGAACGTGGCTTTGCTGTGGCAATTAGTGACGGACGTCTGAGCGGCCACGTAATGACGCAACGTTACTCCAGCACATAACCGAGATCCCACCATGCAATTCTTGCGGCCCGGGATCGCTTCTTGCTATTGCTGCCCGTTTTGCACCGTATTTCGAGATAAACGTTCATCGCGTTTACAATTCGGCATTTCGAAGATTCGCTGGCTGCAAGTCTCGGCGATGAGCGAAATCCGCGACGTTTTGCGGTTGTGAGCCGCGCTCAACAGACGGCAAGGAGAATGGGTTTATCGTCCTTTGCCGCATCGTCGCGCCCGATGCCAATCAACGCCACAAGGACGATCGTTTCATGGCCCAAGGCCCACTGCAGCACATCAATCGTTTGCCACTGCGCGGTATTCCGCGTGCTTTTCGTCTTACCCCTTTTGCAGCGGCGCTTGGCTTGGGCTTTTGCTGGACCGCGACGGCCCATGCCACGGTCTCGGTGCTGCAACCGGTGCGGGAAGCAGCCGCTCAGCAGCCGCTGGAACTCACGCTGCTATACAGCGATGACGACAAGAAGCCGCTCACCATCGACGTCCCCCGCAACCTCACGGTCACGCTGACCAACGGCGATCTGCCGCCGAAACCGCTGGCGCTCGATCGCGAAGCGAACGTGCCGGACAGACTCACGCTGCGCCCCGGCCAATACAGGAAGGTCAAGTACTCGGCCCCGTGGCCGGACACGGCGCGCGGCACGGTGAAAGTCGACCCGGTGGGTTTCGATTCATCGCCCATGCTGATCGTGCTCAACCGCGGCGACAAGCAAGCCCAGGTTGTCGCCGCGGAGACCGCCGAGACGCAGGCAAAGACACCGCAGCAACTTGCAAGCGCGGAAGCGGCGGCCAATACATCGGCAGTACCGACGCCCACGAGCGACCGCATGCTGAGCGGCCGTTTATCGACGTTCGAACCCATGTATTTCGCCGATGGCCAGAACGGCGACAACCTTGCCAAGTTCCAGTTCAGCTTCAAGTACCGCCTGATGCTGCCCGACGATCCCCGCTCACGCAGCTTCCTGGACAACCTGTACCTGGCGTACACGCAGACCTCGATCTGGGACTTGTCCGCAGAGTCCGCACCCTTTCGCGATACCAGCTACCAGCCGCAACTGTTCTACTACCTGCAGGACACGGGCTGGAAGAGTTCGCTCTGGTCGCGCATGGGCGTGACGGCGGGTATCGGCCATGAATCGAACGGCAAGAGCGGCGCCGATTCGCGCGCGATCAATATCGCGTTCGTCCGCCCGACGTGGGATTTCGGCGATGTCAACTCGAACCACCTGACCATATCGCCGAAGGTTTATTACTACATCACAAAGAGCGGCAACGAGGATATCCAGGACTATCGCGGGTACGTGGATTTGCTCGTGAAGTACGGCAGCCCGGAAAGCTGGCAACTCGCGGCGACCTTGCGTAAAGGGACGAAGGCGAAATACGGCAGCGTGGATGCCCAGTTCACGTACCCGCTTGCCAAGCTGATCAACAGCGCGTGGGGCGGTTATCTGTGGGTGGGGTATTTCAACGGCTACGGCGAGGACATTCTCGACTACAACCAGCGGCAACACTGGATCGCCCGGATCGGTTACAGCATTGCGCGGTAAAATCGGGTTCACTTTCCGCGCAGGCGCTGCCGTTTAACACGTGCAGCGCCCGCTTTACAGGCGTCTTATGGCATCGAATCTTCACGATTTACCCGACAGCCCGTGCATTGGCGTGTGCTCCACGCTCTTCGACGACATTTGCAAGGGCTGCGGCCGGACCGCCTCGGAAGTTTCCAACTGGGTATTCCTGAGCGACGACGAAAAGCGCGCGATCTGGGAGCGTATCAACCGCGAAGGCTCGGCGATGCGTTTTACGCGCGACAAGGTCTAAGCCGCGCTATTGCGTTTGCTCCGGCGTCGTTCAGGCTGGCGCCGCAGCAGGACGAATGTCCGCAACCAGAAGGTCGAGCAATTCGCGCACGCTGCGAATCGCCGAACCGAACGGCAGTGCCTCCCGCCCGCGGAAAAACAATCCGGTCTGACGATCGCCGCGTAGTGCCGCGGACAACCGGGCATCGATGCAAAAGTGCCCGAACTTTTCGATGCCGTCGCGCCATCCGCACGCAGTCAGGCAGTTCAGGCCCGACTGACATTCTTGCGGCTTCGTGCCGATCTTCTCGCGAATCTTCGTTTCCTGACGCATGTATCGCAGGAGCCACGGCGTCTTCACGGCGCGCGCCGGCAAACCCGTCACGCTCACGAATTCAGCGATGTCTTCAGGTTTTGCATCGGCGAGAATGCGCTTGAATTCGGGATGCGCATCGCCTTCTTCGGTAACCGCGAACGCCGTTCCAAGCTGCACACCGGATGCGCCCGCTGCAAGCCAGTGACGTACCGCAGCATGACTGTCGATACCCCCCGCCACGATCAATGGGATCTGCGTTCGGCTGAGGCCGAGTGCATCGAACGTCAGCATGGTTTCTTCGATCACGCGCGCAAAATCGAAACGCTCGCTCGGAATATCCGCGACGCTTGCCACGCCAAGATGACCGCCGGCATGCGCCGGATGTTCGATCACGATGGCATCAGGCAGGCGGTTCTTCTTCATCCACTTCTTGAGCACCAGCGCGATGCCCCGGCTGTCCGAAAGAATGGGAATCAGCGCGATATCGACACCTTGCGTCATGTCCGGCAGATCGAGCGGCAGCCCCGCGCCCATCACGATGGCGTCCGCGCCGCTATCGCAGGCTGTCTGCACCGCAGCCGAATACGACGCGACTGCGCGCATCACGTTCACGGCAATCATGCCGCGACCTTCGCTGATCTCCTTCGCTGCGATGATTTCCCGGCGCAAGGCGGTCTGGTTCGCGGTCTCCAGTGTTTCCTGCGACGGTTCAATGCGGCACATTTCCATCAGATCAGGATGGTGGTGGCGCAAGTCGATGCTGGCGATCGTACCCATTGCGCCCTCCCTTGCCACCGAGCCGGCCAGCCGGTGCGCGGAAACGCCAACGCCCATGCCTCCCTGCACAACAGGAAGCAAGGTGCGGCCGCGGATGATCAGGTGGGAAAGAGGCGTCATGTGGGGTTCAACTCCTGGGTCAAAAGTTTTCAGCTTGCAGGAGGTTAGACAGACCCATGTTGCGATTTATCAATCAAGTTCGACTGTGCTGCGTTTCGTTTTCGCGAACGTGTTTGCGGTTGATTGTGTTGCGGTTGATTGTGTTGCAGCTCTTGTCTGGCACGAACGCAGCCTTGAAAACGCAAAGGGCCCGCTTCTTTCGAAGCGGACCCTTTCGGATGCGGCTATTCGACTGTCGTGTTACTGAATACCCTGACTCGCCAGAAGCTCTTCATACGTGCCGCCGAAGTCACGAATCGTGCCGTCGTTCTTGACTTCGATTACACGATTCGCCAAGCCGTTCACGAACTCGCGGTCATGCGACACGAAGATCAATGTGCCGTCGTATTTCTCGAGCGCAATCTGCAGGGACTCGATCGATTCCATGTCCATGTGATTGGTCGGCTCGTCCATCAGCAAGACGTTCGGGCGCCCGAGCATCAGCTTGCCCCAGATCATGCGGCCTTTTTCACCGCCTGACAGCACCTTGACGGACTTCTTGATGTCGTCGGCGTTGAAAAGCAAACGCCCGAGCGTTCCGCGCACCATCTGGTCGTCGTCCCCGTCCTGACGATACTGATCGACCCAGTCGGTCAGCGTCTCGTCGTTCGGAAACTCTTCGTACGTGTCCTGCGGCATGTAGCCGATCAGCGCGTTTTCCGCCCACTTGACCGTACCGCCATCCAGTTCGATCGCGCCCTTCAACGCGCGCAGCAGCGTGGTCTTGCCCGCACCGTTCTCGCCGATGATCGCGATCCGCTCACCCGGCTGCACGCTCAAATTAAGATGATTGAAGATGGTCCGGTCGTATTTCTTCGTGATGCCATCGGCCACGACCGCGATGTTGTGCAGCTTCTTCTCGAACTCGAAGCGAATGAACGGGTTCTGACGCGACGAAGGCTTGAACTCCTCGATCTTGATCTTCTCGATCTGCTTTGCGCGGCTCGTTGCCTGGCGCGCCTTCGACTTGTTCGCCGAAAAGCGGCGTACGAAGTCCTGCAGATCGGCCACGCGATCCTTCGCCTTCTGGTTCGCGCTCGCCTGACGCTCGCGCGCCTGAGCCGACGCCAGCATGTAGTCGTCGTAGTTTCCCGGATACACCTTGAGCGTGCCGTAATCCATGTCCGCCATGTGCGTGCAGACCTGGTTCAGGAAGTGCCGGTCGTGGGAAATGATCACCATGGTCGAGTTGTACTGGTTCAGCACATCCTCGAGCCAGCGGATGGACGTGATGTCCAGGTTGTTGGTCGGTTCGTCGAGCAGCAGCACGTCCGGCTTCGAGAACAACGCTTGCGCGAGCAGCACGCGCAGCTTCCAGCCCGGCGCGACGTTGCTCATTGGTCCGGCATGGTCTTCGATCGCAATGCCGATACCCAGCAGCAGTTCGCCCGCACGCGCTTCAGCGGTATAGCCGTCGTATTCCGCAAACTTCGCTTCGAGTTCGGCGGCGTGCATGTAGTCGTCGTCGGTGGCGTCCGGATTCGCATAAATGGCGTCGCGCTCGGACATGGCATTCCACATTTCCGTGTGGCCCATCATGACGACGTCGATCACGCGCATGTCTTCATACGCGAACTGATCCTGGCGCAACTTGCCCAGGCGAACGTTCGGTTCGAGCATCACGTTGCCGGAGCTCGGTTCCAGGTCGCCACCCAGGATTTTCATGAACGTGGATTTGCCGCAGCCGTTTGCCCCAATGAGGCCGTAGCGATTTCCTTCCCCGAACTTGACCGAAATGTTCTCGAAGAGGGGCTTCGGCCCGAATTGCATGGTGATGTTGGCAGTAGACAGCACAGCGCGTCCTTTTGAATGGTGTACGGCGAAAAACCCGCAATTTTAGCAGTTTTTGCGACGATTTGCGGCGTTGCAGCGGAACGGGACGGCAAAGCGGCGCTGAAGGCCGCTCGCCGCCTGTGTCCTGCCTACACGCGCTCAGCGATATACGCCTTCACCACGCCTGCGTCAGCTTTGACGATATCGAACTTCTGTGGCAATTCTTCCATGCCAATAAAAGCTGCCGGACGTTCCGGTTCGCGCTGCAGGGCTTCGCGGATGGTTTCGCCGAACTTGATGGGCTGCGCTGTCTCCAGCACGATCATGGGGACACCCGGCTTCAAATGTTCGCGAGCCACTTTCAAGCCGTCTGCCGTGTGCGTGTCGATCATGGTGTCGTACCGGCTGAATGCGTCGCGGATGGTTTCCACCCGGTCCGCATGGCTGCTGCGCCCCGACACGAAACCGAATTCCTTCACGCGCCCGAAATCGCCGCTTGCCGCGAGGTCAAAACCGCCCTTTTCCTCAACGTCACGGAAAAGCTGCAGTACACGGGCCGGATCGCGGCCGAGCAGATCGAACACAAAACGCTCGAAATTCGACGCCTTCGAGATATCCATGCTCGGGCTCGTCGTGTGATACGTCTCGGCGGCCGTGCGCACGCGATAAATCCCGGTGCGGAAAAACTCGTCCAGCACGTCGTTTTCGTTCGTGGCGACAACGAGCTGTTCGATCGGCAAGCCCATCATCCGCGCAATATGTCCCGCGCAGACGTTGCCGAAATTACCCGACGGCACCGTGAACGACACCCGCTCGGCGTTCGATTTCGTCGCGGCGAAGTAGCCCTTGAAGTAATAGACCACCTGCGCAACCACGCGGGCCCAGTTGATCGAATTGACCGTACCGATCTTGTTGGCAGCCTTGAACGCGTGATCGTTCGAGACAGCCTTGACGATGTCCTGGCAACCATCGAAGTTGCCGACGACCGCCAGATTGAAAATGTTCGGGTCCTGCAGCGAAAACATCTGCGCCGTCTGGAACGCGCTCATCTTCTGATGCGGCGAGAGCATGAACACGCGTACGCCCTGCTTGCCGCGCATGGCGTACTCGGCGGCGCTGCCTGTGTCGCCTGAAGTGGCGCCCAGGATGTTGAGCGTTTCGCCGTGCTTCGCGAGCGTGTACTCGAACAGGTTGCCGAGCAACTGCATGGCCATGTCCTTGAACGCGAGCGTCGGTCCGTTCGACAATTCCAGCAGCGACACGGTCGTACCGTTCTCCACGCCAAGCGTCTTGATCGGCGTGATCTGCGACGCGCTTTCGTGATCGCGAACGTTGCTGTACGTCTGCGCGGTGTAGGTGCGGCGGGTGAGCGAACGAAGGTCTTCGTCAGGGATATCGTCGCTGAACTTGCGCAGGATTTCGTAAGCGAGATCCGCATAAGGCAGCGAGCGCCACGCGTCGAGTTCCTGCGCCGTGACGCGCGGGTACTCAGCGGGCAGATACAGGCCGCCATCCTTGGCGAGACCACCGAGAAGGATGTCGGAGAAAGTATGGCGCTCGCCTATGCCGGCGCCGCGGGTCGAGATGTAGTTCATTTCAGGGCCTTATTTCATTCCTTCCATGCGCAGTTTCGTCACCTTCGAAACCACCGTGGAGAGCGCTTCGATCTGCGTGATCGCTGCGTTGATTTCCTTTTCAACCGTTTCGTGCGTGAGCAGGATGATGTCGGTCTCACCCTTGTCCTCGCCGTTGACGTGCTCGGATTCCTTCTGCAGCAAGGCATCGATCGAGATGACCTTGTCCGCGAGAATGCGCGTGATGTTGGCGAGCACACCGGTCACGTCAGCCACCCGCAAACGCAGGTAGTAGCTGCTCGTCACTTCCTCGATAGGCAGAATCGGCGTATTCGCCAGGCTGTCGTGCTGGAATGCCAGGTGCGGCACGCGATGCTCCGGGTCGGCCGTATGCAGGCGCGTCACATCCACGAGATCCGCGACCACCGCCGACGCGGTGGGCTCCGCGCCCGCGCCCTTGCCGTAGTAGAGCGTGGTGCCCACGGCATCGCCGTGAACCACGACCGCGTTCATTGCCCCTTCCACGTTCGCGAGCAAACGCTTTTCCGGGATCAGCGTCGGGTGCGTGCGCAATTCGATGCCTTTCTCCGTGCGGCGCGCGATCCCCAGCAGCTTGATCCGGTAACCCAGGTCTTCAGCGTAGCGGATATCGATTGCATCCAGTTTGCTGATGCCTTCCACATAAGCGCGGTCGAATTGCACGGGTACGCCGAACGCGATCGCGCTCATGATCGTGACCTTGTGCGCGGCGTCCACGCCTTCAATGTCGAAGGTAGGATCGGCTTCCGCATACCCCAGTTCCTGTGCCGCCTTCAGCGCGGTCGCGAAGTCGAGCCCGCGATCGCGCATCTCGGACAGGATGTAGTTCGTCGTACCGTTGATGATGCCCGCGATGTATTCGATCCGGTTGGCCGTCAACCCTTCGCGCAGCGCCTTGATGATCGGAATGCCGCCCGCGACCGCCGCCTCGAACGCCACCATCACGCCTTTCTTGCTGGCCGCCTCGAAGATCTCGTTGCCGTGCACGGCGAGCAGCGCCTTGTTCGCCGTCACCACGTGCTTGCCGTTGGCGATCGCACGCAGCACCAGGTCACGCGCCACGCCCGTGCCGCCGATCATCTCGGCCACGATGTCGATGGACGGATCGTCCACGACCGAATTGAAGTCGGTCGTGATCTCGATGCCTTCGGCGCCCTTCACCTTGGACGGCGTTCGCACGGCGATGCGCGAAATTTCGATACCACGTCCCGCGCGCCGTTTGATTTCTTCCTGATTGCGGCGCAGCACCGTGAAGGTGCCGCTGCCGACGGTGCCGAAGCCCAGCAGGCCAACTTTGATCGGTTCCATTGCAGCGTAAGTCTTTTAAGAGAGGTGTTAAACAGAGTGACGCTTTCGATAACCATCGAGAAAGCGCGCGATACGGTTGATCGAGTCAGCCAGATCGTCCACGTTCGGCAGGAACACCACGCGGAAATGATCGGGCGCCGGCCAGTTGAAACCCGTGCCTTGCACGAGCAACGTGCGTTCTTCAAGCAACAGGTCCGTGATGAACTGCTGGTCGTCGACGATCGGATACATCTTCGGGTCGAGCTTCGGGAACATGTACAGCGCCGCTTGCGGCTTCACGCAACTCACGCCGGGAATGGCGGTCAGCATGTCGTACGCAAGCTCGCGCTGCTTGAAGAGGCGCCCGCCTGGCAGGATCAGGTCGTTGATGCTCTGGTAGCCGCCGAGCGCCGTCTGGATGGCGTACTGTCCCGGCACGTTCGCGCACAAGCGCATGGACGCAAGGATGCCTAGCCCTTCCATATAGTCGTTCGCAATACGGCGATTCTCGCCCGTCAACCCGGAAATGAACATCCAGCCCGCACGATACCCGCACGCCCTATAGCTCTTCGAAAGGCTGTTGAACGTGACCGTCAGCACGTCCTCGGACAAAGCCGCGACCGCCGTATGCTTGCGGCCGTCGTAGACGATCTTGTCGTAGACCTCGTCGGCGAAAATGATCAGGCCGTGCTTGCGCGCGATCTCGATCATTTCGGTCAGCAGCGCGTCGGAATAGAGCGCGCCGGTCGGATTGTTCGGGTTGATGATGACCAGTGCCTTCGTGTTCGGCGTGATCTTCGAGCGCAGGTCGTCGAGATCGGGCATCCAGTCGGCGGATTCGTCGCAGAGATAATGCACAGGCGTGCCGGATGACAGGCTGACCGCGGCCGTCCACAGCGGATAGTCCGGCGCGGGCAGCAGCACTTCGTCGCCGTCGTTGAGCAAACCCTGCATGGCCATCACGATCAGCTCGGACGCGCCGTTGCCGATGTAGATGTCGTCCAGCTCCACGCCCAGCACACCCTTTTCCTGCGTGTAATGCATGATCGCCTTGCGCGCAGCGAACACGCCCTTCGAGTCCGAATATCCCGACGATGCAGGCAGATTCCGGATCATGTCCTGGATGATCTCGTCCGGTGCGTCGAAACCAAACGAGGCCAGATTGCCAATGTTGAGCTTGATGATCCGGTGACCTTCGTCCTCGAGACGCTTCGCGTGTTCGAGCACGGGTCCGCGAATGTCGTAACAGACGTTCTGTAATTTATTGGACTTGAGAATCGGTTTCACGGCGGGAAGGCTCACTCGGTTACTTGAAATCAGGCTCTGTTGGTTATCGGGTGCAGTCGGCGGCCAAGGTCGGCGAAAGGACACAAACAAAGGACATTGCGGCCTGCGCTGCAAGGCGTTCCAACCCGGACCGGGATCGCGACGATGCACGCGGGCCGGTCACAAGACGCAACAAGGACGTTCGACCGTGGTGGACGTCATGGCGCTCCTGAACCGGCGAAAATTTCGGGATTCGGAAGGCAGCGCAGAACAGGCAGTCTAGCGAAAATGCGCCGGATAAAGGCGGGTTTGGGCCCAAACGTGTGATTTTTGGCCACCAGGCCAAGGAAAACAGCCCTTTTTTGCGTGTCGGCAAGCAGCTTGTGGCGGCACGCGAAGCACTGCGCCGTCCGGGCTCGCAACCCGCGAACGGCTGTAGGGTAGCCCCCCATCCTCTCGGATGAAGAGCCCCCTAAGAACTGTACGTGCGAGTTTCCCCGCATACAGCTCAAGCCTACATTCAAAGCCCTACCTAATACAGGACCGGCTTCGTTACAACAAGTTTGCCAGCGTGCACTTGCTGGTGGCAATGCGGGTGAAGCAAAACTCTGTTGGACAACGTGTCTTTACCACCATGCATCCGATATTCCAGATGATGGTCGTGCCAACCCGTTTCGTCCGTCAGACCGGTGCCACAGTGTGCACACAATCCACCCTGTGACATGTACAGCGTCGCCCACTGCTTACGATAGCGCATCGACTCCCACATGCGATCCTGCCGCAATTTCTCGCCGTACTGCTCCCACTTGGGATCAAAAGGATTGAAATCCCCCTTGAGCTTCGTGTGTCGTTTGATGACTGTACCGCTGATTTGGTACAGCTCAAACAACCCTTTATCACCATCTTTCCAAACTACAGGAGCAGCAAACACCCACTGTCGGTTACGAACAGAGTGAAAATATTTCGTCTTCACCCAGCTCGCGTTCTTTTGCGGGTGCCGCCTCTTCGACCACCACCAGAGCCTCCGGAAAACCAGATACTCCATGCGGCTGTACGCCTGCTTGGCTACCACGGGACTGTGGTACTGCGCCCAGCCCCGAAGCATCGGATTCAACAGGCGGATCAGATCCTCCTGCTTTACCGTCTTGTTACCGCTGATCGTTTCCGCCACCTTGCGATAGAACGCTTGTGCGTTTTTCTTGCTCGGCTTGATGAGCAGCTTTCCCGAGTACTTCCGGAAATTCCACCCAAGGAAATCAAAGCCTTGATCAATGTGAGTGATCCGCGTTTTCTCCTCAGATAGTTGCAAGCCTCGAACCGCGAGGAAGGTTTCTATCCAAGGTCGGACTTCGTTGACTAGCACCTCTTGCGAGTCGCCGGTGATGACGAAATCGTCCGCGTACCGCACCACATGAACCTTCAGCTTCTTGGCCTTCGCGATTCCAAATTTCGCACCGAGGTGCGCCATCAGTCCTCGCTCTAGCCCGTTCAACGTCACGTTGGCCAATGTCGGGGAAATGATGCCCCCCTGCGGCGTACCGGCCTCCGTCGCCTGCAGCTGACCTTGATATATCAGGCCAGCCGTCAACCACTTTCGGAGAATCGCCGTGTCCATTGGGACATTGCGCTCCAGCCAATCATGATCGATGTGATCAAAGCAACCCTTGATATCCGCCTCCAGCACCCAAGGAGCCGAGCCCTTGTCATGCAATGATTTGAATAGCTGAGACATGGCATCGGCCGTCGAGCGATGACTCCTGAACCCATATGAGTTCGGGTCGCTCGTTGACTCCGCCACGGGCTCCAAGGCCAGCAAATACAGAGCTTGCATCGCTCTGTCATGCATGGTCGGAATGCCCAGAGGGCGCTCCTTCCCATTGGCCTTGGGGATAAAGACCCTCCTTAAAGGCAGAGGCCTGTATCCACGCCGCTTCAACCGATCGACAGCAAGCCGTCGACTTTCAGGCGAATCCCATAGTTCACGATCGACTCCAGCCGTTCGCGCACCCTGGTTCTGCGTAACACGTCGTACCGCATGCAACTTGGCGGACAACGTGCGGGTCAACATCCGTTGCAAGGCTTTCACCCTGCGCCATTTGCCTTCCCGCGTCGCCTTCGCAATTCGAATCTGCATCCCTCTCACGTTCCGTTCAACCCGACGCCAATCTACGGCGTACCAGTCACCCGGCGCGTGGGAAAGCGCAGACCCAGTCTTCCGACTAGATACTTTCATGCTGCTCTCCTACTTGGAAAAGTCCCCGAGCAGAAGGCGCATCTCCCCCAGCGGGGTAGATACACCCCGCTGGGGAACAACAAACACCTCAGTACGGGCGCATGCACCCGTACCTGACCAAGACACAGAGGGTAGTCAGCCGTCTTGCGACGGTAGACCAGACGGAAGTCTGCCCGCTTTCGCGTGGAGTAATGTCTCAACTCCTATCCGGACCATTACAGCCCGACGTTCGCTTTTTCCGTCCTCCCATACCCGCACAATCAACAGCGTTCCTTACGGTCCGCCTGCCAGTCAAACCGCACTGGCAACCATACGGGCTTACCACGTTCCCGGCATGTCACACGACTGGCTTAGGTTCTGCCTATTCCCCGGCGGTCTGATGACGACGCAATCCGACCTTTCAACGGATTGTCCGACCGCGCACCGTTTGGTAAATGCCACTCAGCAGCTTAGGCACCGCATTATTAACGAGGTTTATCAGCAGTTCACTTACATTAACCTTACCAATCAGCCTTGCTCCTCGACCCCCTCACTGCTAGGAGTCTCCGGCTGAGCACCTCGCGGCACCCATCCGCCCGAACGTCCGGGGGCTACGTTGTCAGAAGAGCTTCAAACCCCACCGTTACCAGTGACGCATGTCTTCCTAGGCTACTGCTAGTCGTATAGCAGGTTCACTACCCGTCCCCAACTTGCGGGAACGAGCCGAACCATGACACACCGAGCTTTCGCTCGTATCGCGTAGCGAATCCGTTGCTTGACGCGCGGGACTTGCAAACATCACTCCGCCTTGTCGGCGGAGGTGAAGCCGCTGACAGGGCGGTACCTGACGGTAGTCAGGCAATTACAATGCGATTCCCAGTACGGACGGCATACAGAGAATCGCCTGTGGCGAAACCCTAAAATGCCCTACCGGGTCTCGCTTCACTACAAAGCGTTGGCCTCAAGGTGCCAACAAATGGTCGGCAGCGCAGTCGGGAATGAACCCCCGACTGATACCGACAGGTCGATGCCCGTAACGTGGGCTAACGGACACGAGCGTGCGTGTCGCACGAAAAGTTATAATTTAGCGGATTAAGCGTGACTTTCGCAATGCGCGCGCCGTACTCGCCGGCAGATTCTTCCCGGCACGGGCGTTCGCACAGTCGCTCCTTGCCATCAACCCGCCTGTCGGACTATCGATTTGAAATTACATCAGGAAGCCAGCGGCGCGCTCAACACCATCACGAGTTACGGCGCCGATTACGTCGCGATCAATCTCCAGCGTCATGAAGGCAGCATTGTCGTGATGCCGGAAAGTCCCGTGATCCAGTGGACGGTCACGTCGTTCGAGACGCTCACGCCTGAACATTTCGATGCGCTGCTCGAGCTGGCGCCCGAAGTCATCGTGTTCGGCAGCGGCGCGCGCCTGCGTTTTCCGCATCCGCGGCTTACTGCCAGGCTCACGCAGCAGCGCATTGGCGTCGAGACGATGGACTTCGGCGCCGCATGCCGTACTTACAACATTCTGATGTCGGAAGGCCGCCGGGTCGCCGCCGCGCTGTTGCTCGAAGCCTGATCCGCGCTCGCTGAACCGGTTCGTAACGTCTTCAAGGCGCCTCAGCGCGGAATCGGCACGCCAGTACGATAAACTGCCGCCCGGCAGCTTTGTCGCTTGGACCGGCCCGCGCTCTTCGATCAGCAGTTGAAACGTTGCACGTTTCGTCACCTACCTGCCCATTCGGCCAGCTTGTGCGTATTGCCGAAGACGCGGAACCTGCGTGTGTTCACCGAACATGTGCGACAAGACATCCGGAGCCCGCCTAAGCCGCCCTTAAGTCTCGATGCGCAACACTCGAGCCCCTTTTTGAATTTGCTTTTCGCCGCAAAAGCGGCACTGGACAGGTCGACTTCTATGAACGATACGCCTTACCGGCTACCGCTCACCCGCCTCTCGCTTTTATTGCTGGTCGCAGCGCTCGCTGTGGTCTGGTTTGCGCCCCTCGGCCTGCGCCATCTCGTTCCCAGCGACGAAGGCCGGTACGCGGAAATGGCCCGCGAAATGTTCGTGACCGGTGACTGGATCACACCGCGATACAACGGCTACAAATATTTCGAGAAACCGCCGCTGCAAACCTGGGCGAACGCGCTGACATTCGCGTGGTTCGGGATCGGCGAATGGCAGGCGCGGCTCTATACCGCACTGACGGGATTTGCCGGTGTGCTGCTGATTGGCTATACCGGCGCGCGAGTATTCAACGGCGTGACGGGCTTTTGCGCGGCAGTCGTCCTTGCGACGTCGCCCTACTGGAATCTGATGGCCCATTTCGACACGCTCGACATGGGTTTGTCCTTCTGGATGGAACTCACGCTGTGCGGCTTGTTGCTCGCGCAACGCCCCAACCTCCCCGCCAACCAGGTCCGGCTTTGGATGTGGCTCTGCTGGGCCGGCATGGCGCTCGCATTGCTCTCAAAGGGGCTGGTCGGTCTTATTCTGCCGGGCGCGGTCCTTGTGCTCTACACGCTGATCGCGCGTGACTGGGCCCTCTGGCGGCGCCTTTACATTGGCAGCGGACTGATCCTGTTTGCGATCATCTCCGTGCCCTGGTTCGTGCTGGTGCAGATGAAAAATCCGGAGTTCCTGAACTTCTTTTTCATCGTGCAGCAGTTTCAACGTTATTTGACGCCCGAACAGAACCGGCCGGGCGCGTTCTATTACTTTGTGCCCGTTTTGATCATCGGATTCCTGCCCTGGCTCTCCGTGATTTTCCAGAGCGCCCGCCACGCGGTGAAAGTGCCACGACAGCCAAACGGCTTTGCGCCGGTCACCTTGCTGCTGGTCTGGACGGCCTTCATCTTCCTGTTTTTCAGCGCATCACACTCGAAACTCCTGTCCTATACCCTGCCGATTGCGCCGTCGATCGCGTTGCTTATCGCAATCTATTTGCCGCTGCTGACGAGGGTGCAATGGAGCCGGCATTTGATTGGCTATGCCGTCTTTCTGGTCGCGGCGGCATTCGGCGCAATCTTCCTGGGTCGCATGGGCGGTGGGCATACGCCCAATTCTCTGTATCGTGAGTTCCAGCTTTGGGTATATGCAGCGCTCGCTGTTGCGTTCGTAGTCACGCTTGCAGCGATCTGGTACAACCGGCGCAGTTCGATTGGCGGCGTTGTGTTGCTGGGCACCGCATGGTTGCTGATCGGTACCATCGCGGGAACAGGACACGATGTCTTCGGCCGCGAGAGTTCAGGCGTGAAACTGGTGCCTGCGGTCAAGGCAGCTATGGCAAAGCTCCCGGCAGACACGCCGTTTTATTCGGTTGCCAAGCTCGACCACACCATGCCGTTTTACCTCGGCCACACCATGATCATGGTCCAGGAGCCCGACGAACTGCAGTTCGGCGTGACGACGGAGCCGCAGAAATGGTTGCCGACCATCGATGCGTGGATTCAACGCTGGGACGCCGATCGATACGCTCTCGCGCTGATGCCCCCGGGCAGGTATGACGAAATGCTTGCGAAAAACGTGCCGATGAAAGTGATTGCGCGTGATGATCGAAGGGTCATTGTGGAAAAGCCGCAGCCTTGAAACAATGGCGCGGCGTTCGCGCAAGCCATTTTGTACAAGAATGCTGCGCCGCACTACGCCGATAAAAACCACTATTACGGTCGACGATGAACCCGATATCCTTCATTTGCATCATCACCGGCGTCATGTTGAACGCCGGTGCGCAGTTGCTGCTCAAAGCAGGTGTGAACGCCGTGGGCCATTTCGAGTTCACGCCGGCGAACATCGTGCCGATTGGTTTGAAGATCGCAACGCAATGGCCGATTATCGGTGGCCTTACCTGCTATGTGTTCAGTGTCGTGGTGTGGATCGTGGGTTTGTCGCGGGTCGACGTTTCCGTGGCTTATCCCATGCTTTCATTGGGTTACGTGGTAAACGCTTTCGCAGCGTGGTATTTGTTCGGTGAAATTCTGTCAGTGCAGCGCCTGGTTGGTATCGGCATCATCCTGATTGGCGTAGTGGTGTTGACCCGCGCCTAGCCCCGGCTTCGTTTTTGTCAGCTTATGTCAACGCCTCGCTCCTCCATTTCTAACGCAGAGACTCCATGACCCAGAACGTGACCTCCAAAACGCTCCCTTTCCTGCCGTTCGTGCGCTCCGAGATCGACGAAGAGACGATCCAGGGCGTCGCCGACGTACTGCGTTCCGGCTGGATCACGACCGGCCCGCAGAACACGCAGTTCGAAGCTGATCTGTCTGCCTATTGCGGCGGCCGCCCGGTGCGCACGTTCAATTCCGGTACGGCGACCATAGAAATCGGCTTGCGGATTGCGGGCGTAGGCGAAGGCGACGAAGTCATCACCACGCCGATGACCTGGGTCTCGACCAGCAATGTGATCATTGAAACGGGCGCCACGCCAGTATTTGCGGACATCGATCCGGTTACGCGCAATATCGACCTGGATCTACTGGAAAAAGCCATCACGCCGCGCACCAAGGCCATCCTGCCGGTATATCTCTCGGGATTGCCCGTGGATATGGACCGGCTCTACGGCATCGCCCGCGACCATAAATTGCGCGTGATCGAAGATGCCGCGCAGGCGTTCGGTTCAACCTGGCGCGGCAAGAAAATCGGCTCGTTTGGCGACATGGTTTCGTTCAGTTTTCACGCCAACAAGAACGTGACGTCCATAGAAGGCGGCGCGCTCGTCCTGAATAACGAAGAGGAAGCGGTGCTGGCCCAGAAGTACCGGCTGCAGGGCATCACGCGCACGGGCTTCGACGGCATGGACTGCGACCTGCTCGGCGGCAAATACAATCTCACCGATGTCGCCGCTCGCGTCGGCCTCGGGCAGTTGAAGCACGTCGGGCGTTTCACGGAAAAGCGCCGCGAGCTCGCGCGAGCCTATTTCGAGAGTTTCGCGAACGGCTCGGCCGTGCGCTCGGGCGTGCAACTGCCGGTGCAGAACTTCACTGACAGCAACTGGCACATGTTCCAGATTGCTTTGCCGCTGGAGCGCCTCTCCCTCACGCGCTCGGAATTCATGGGGCAGATGAAGGAGCGCGGCATCGGCACGGGCGTACATTACCCGGCGCTGCATCTGTTCACGCTGTACCGGGCGCGCGGATTCCATGAAGGCATGTTCCCGCACGCCGAAAAGTATGGCGCGTCCACGGTTACGCTGCCCCTTTTCACGCAGATGACCCATGACGACGTGACGCGAGTTGTGCAGGCCGTCGATGAAATCTGCGCGGCGCACGCCATATAAGAAGAAGCCGCGCCGCGGGATGCGGCCGGCGCAGCATCAATTGATTACGGAAATCTAGCGGAACCATCGCCAATATGAGTCAAACCGATTTTTTGCCGACCGGACCCGAACTGACGGTCGTGGTCCCGGTGTACAACGAGGAAGACGGCCTCGCCGCGCTCTTCTCGCGCCTGTATCCCGCGCTCGATGCGCTCGGTGCAACGTACGAGGTCATTTTCATCAACGACGGCAGCCGGGACAAATCCGCCGCACTGCTCGCGCAGCAATTTCGCGCACGTCCGGACACGACGCGCGTGATCCTGCTGAACGGCAATTACGGCCAGCACATGGCCATCCTCGCCGGCTTCGAGCAGTCACGCGGGGAAAGCGTAATCACGCTGGACGCCGACCTGCAGAATCCGCCCGAGGAAATCGCCAAGCTGCTCGCCAAGATGCGCGAGGGTTATGACTATGTCGGCACGATCCGTCAGCAGCGCCGGGATAGTTTCTGGCGCAAGAAGGCATCGCGGCTGATGAACCGATTGCGCGAACGCATCACGCGGATTCGCATGACGGACCAGGGCTGCATGCTGCGCGGGTATAGCCGTCATATCATCGATACGATCAATCGTTGCGGCGAAATCAACACGTTCATTCCGGCGCTCGCCTACACGTTCTCGCAGAATCCGATTGAAATCGATGTCGCGCACGAAGAGCGTTTCGCGGGCGAATCCAAGTATTCGCTGTATAGCCTGATCCGCCTGAACTTCGACCTCGTGACCGGGTTTTCGGTCGTGCCGCTGCAGTGGTTATCGTTCATAGGCGTGATTCTTTCGGTAGGGTCCGCAGGTTTGTTCCTGCTGCTGCTGGTGCGGCGTTTCATGTTCGGCGCGGAAGTCGAAGGTGTGTTCACCCTGTTCGCCATCACCTTCTTCATGCTCGGCGTGATCATCTTCGCGCTGGGGCTGCTCGGCGAGTACATCGGCCGGATCTATCAGCAAGTTCGTGCACGGCCGCGTTATCTGGTTCAGACAATACTGGAAGAACGCGACGGCCAGATCTCGCGTACCAAGCCGCGTCAGGAAGCCGTCGCCGCGATCACGCGCGAGGTCGATCCGTCATGAGGTCTTTGCCATGAAGCCACGCGCAGTCGTGTTCGCGTATCACAACGTCGGCGTGCGTTGCCTGCAGGTGTTGCTGGCGCGCGGCGTGGACGTTGCGCTGGTCGTCACGCACGAAGACAATCCGCAAGAGAACATCTGGTTCGGCAGCGTGAAATCCGTGGCGGCGGATCATGGGATCGACGTGATCACGCCCGCCGACCCGAAGTCGGCCGAGCTGCATGACGCCATAGCCAGGCTTGCGCCGGACTTCATCTTCTCGTTCTACTACCGGCATATGCTGCCGGTCGGCCTGCTCGCGCTCGCCACGCGCGGCGCGTACAACATGCACGGCTCGCTGCTGCCGAAATATCGCGGCCGCGTTCCAACCAACTGGGCCGTGCTGAACGGCGAGACGGAAACCGGTGCGACGCTGCATGAGATGGCAGCGAAACCCGACGCCGGGACGATTCTCGCCCAGACGCCTGTTCCCATTCTCCCGGACGACACCGCGAGCCAGGTCTTCGACAAAACCACCGTCGCCGCCGAACAGACGCTCTGGCGTGTGCTGCCGGCGCTGATCGCAGGCGAAGCGCCGCATCTTCCGAACGATCTCAGCAAAGGCAGCTATTTCGGCGGCAGGAAACCGGAAGATGGGCGTATCGACTGGTCGAAGCCGGCACAGCAGGTGTACAACCTGATTCGCGCGGTCGCGCCGCCTTATCCGGGCGCGTTCACGGATCTTGGACCGACACGGTTTATCGTGGCGCGCGCCCGGCTCGTGCCGGAGACCGGCTCGCCCCATTTCGAAGCCGAGACCCTGCGCGCGCTCGGGGATTTGCCCCCCGGCCTTCACGTGAAGGATAATGCGCTGTTTGGCGTATGCGGCGATGGCCGCGTCGTCGCCATTCGTGAACTACGGCAGCCATTCGTGGACGAAAGCCAGACTCCAGCCGGCGGCGAACGCGTCGTCAGTCCCGCCGAATTCGGCCGACTCACTCAATCACTTCCTCATTCATGAAAAAAGTCCTGATCCTGGGTGTCAACGGCTTCATTGGCCACCACCTTTCCAAGCGCATTCTCGAGACGACCGACTGGGAAGTCTTCGGCATGGACATGCAGCGCGACCGTCTGGGCGACCTCGCCCACCATGAGCGCATGCATTTCTTCGAAGGCGACATCACGATCAACAAGGAGTGGGTCGAATATCACATCAAGAAATGCGATGTGATCCTCCCGCTGGTCGCGATCGCAACGCCGGCCACCTACGTGAAGCAGCCGCTGCGTGTGTTCGAGCTCGACTTCGAAGCGAACCTGCCCATCGTGCGTTCGGCCGTGAAGTACGGCAAGCACCTCGTGTTTCCGTCGACCTCCGAGGTCTACGGCATGTGCACGGATGAGCAGTTCGATCCCGAGGAATCGCAACTCAGCTACGGCCCGATCAACAAGCCGCGCTGGATCTACGCGTGCTCGAAGCAGTTGATGGACCGCGTGATCTGGGGTTACGGCATGGAAGGCCTGAACTTCACGCTGTTCCGCCCGTTCAACTGGATCGGCCCGGGCCTCGATTCCATCTACACGCCGAAGGAAGGCAGCTCGCGAGTGGTCACGCAGTTCCTCGGCCATATCGTGCGGGGCGAAAACATCAGTCTCGTCGATGGCGGCGCGCAAAAACGTGCGTTCACGGATATCGACGACGGCATTGGCGCGCTGATGAAGATCATCGAAAACAAGAACGGCGTGGCGACGGGCAAGATCTACAACATCGGCAATCCGAGCAACAACTTCTCGGTGCGCGAACTCGCGAACAAGATGCTGAAGCTCGCGAACGAGATCAGCGAGTACGCCGAGAGCGCGAAGACCGTGCAACTGGTCGAGACGTCGTCGGATGCTTATTACGGCACGGGCTACCAGGACGTGCAGAACCGCGTGCCCAAGATCGACAACACGATCGAAGAACTGGACTGGAAACCGGTCGCGACCATGGACGACGCCCTGCGCAAGATCTTCGAAGCGTATCGCGGCGATGTGGCGACGGCCCGGCGCCTTGTCGAAGACCAGAATTAAGGGCGGCGCGTGGCTCGCATCGTTCTGAAAATCGACGTCGATACGTTGCGCGGCACGCGCGAAGGCGTGCCGAATCTCGCGCGCCTGCTCGACAAGTATCACGCCCGCGCAACCTTCCTGTTCAGTCTCGGACCCGATCACACCGGCTGGGCTTTACGCCGGGTGTTTCGTCCGGGGTTCCTGAAGAAGGTCTCGCGGACATCGGTCGTGGAGCACTACGGCGTGAAGACGCTCATGTATGGCGTGCTTCTGCCGGGGCCGGACATTGGCCGTCGTGCGGTCGCCGAAATGCGCGCAATTCACGAAGGCGGCTTCGAGTGCGGCATCCACACCTGGGACCACGTCTACTGGCAGGACAACGTCCGCGCGGGCAACCGTGAGTGGACCGCCGCGCAGATGCAGCGCAGCCACGCGCGTTTCATCGAAATCTTCGGCGCACCGCCCGTCACGCACGGCGCGGCAGGCTGGCAGATGAACGGCCACGCGTTTGAACAGATCGATGCCTGGGGCATGAAGTACGCGTCCGACGGACGGGGCCACGCGCCCTACATTCCCGTGCTCGATGGCCGCGTCCTGAATCACGTCCAGATGCCGACCACGCTGCCCACGCTGGATGAGGTTCTGGGCGTCGATGGCGTCGACGTGAGCAACGTCGCCGCTCATCTGCTCGGGCTGACATCGAAGCAGGATCACGATCAAGTATTTACGCTGCACGCCGAACTCGAGGGACAAAAGCTTGCCCCGGTTTTCGAGCAGATGCTGGCTGGCTGGAGCGCCCAGGGCCACACGTTCTGCACGATGGGTGACTACCATTCGACGCTGGACCGCTCGACGCTGCCCACGTACCCTGTCGCGTGGGGCGAGATTCCGGGCCGCGCGGGTGAATTGATCCTGCAGCCGGACTGATGCCTCGCGCGGGCTCAGTGAGCTTGCTGGAACGAGATTCTTCCAATCTGCACCCCGTTTCAACGTGCCCGATCACCAGAAACTGGCGTCCGGGCACGCGTCATCGATAAAAAAGAGGAGAAACTCCGTGCCGATCGCAGTCGATCAACCAGTTCCCGATTTCACCGCCCCCGCCACCGGCGGCGACTTTTCGCTGTCCAGCCTGAAGGGCAGGAAAGTCGTGCTGTTTTTCTATCCGAAGGACAACACGCCGGGCTGCACCACCGAAAGCCTGCAATTCCGCGATCTCTACGACCAGTTCAAGGCAGCCGGCGCGGAGGTCATCGGTATCTCGCGCGACAGCGTGAAATCGCACGACAACTTCAAGGCGAAGCTGGAACTGCCGTACACACTGGTGTCCGACTCCGACGAAGCCATCTGCTCGCTCTTCGGCGTCATCAAAATGAAGAAAATGTATGGCAAGGAAGTCCGCGGAATCGAGCGTTCGACCTTCCTGCTGGACGCGAAAGGTGTGCTTCGCCGGGAGTTCCGTGGCGTAAAGGTTCCAGGTCACGTCGAGCAGATTGTGGAAGCTGTACAAGCGCTTTGAGGCACGTTATATTGATTCGCAATGAGCGCATGCCCCTCCTTCCATTTCTCTTTACGTAGCGCCCGGTGTATCGCGGTAACCCCCGCGACCGGCACGGGTCTCCGCTACACACGACGCTCCGGCTTCACATGTTGCCCGGGCGAAGTGAAGGACGAAAGGAGCAGGTACGCAGGTGCTCCAGAGCCGCTGGTCCCAACGTCCGGGACGGCGGCTTTTTTGTTTGCGGACGCTCCCTCCCGCGCTGCGCGCCGCGCCGTCCGCGCGTTTCAACTCCCGTTTGATCTTCAGGACGCAACTTCCAAGGAGCCGATCGAAATCTAGGCGAACCGGCGTTTTCGAAACCGAAGCGCGTCACCGGGCGCAAACTGCATCGAAGTCAGGCCTGATAACTCAGGCCAACCCAGCAGGATGCGACAGGCGACGCACGACATAAGATCCGATCCTTTCGAGGGAAACCATGCCTTTGCCTACCGCACCCGTCAAGCTCGGCAACCTCCTGCCGTCTGAAGAATACAAAGCCAAAGCCCGGCCTGCACGACCAGCCAGAAAGCAGGCGAGCGAGGGCGACCTGGCCACGACTGACATCGATACTGACTTCGCCGCGCCGGCTAGCGCTTCGCGCCCCACCGCCGCGAACATTGCTGCGACAAAACGGCACATCGTAAAAACGCAAAACGCCGCCCGAATCAGGTCGAGGCGGCGCTTTTCAAAGCATCTTCTTCAATCGACTTCAGACTATCTGGCGAAGGGTCA
>NZ_JBSIPA010000560.1:0-3935 GCF_053574605.1 Caballeronia sp. M23-90
TGCAACCTCTGGGTCGCGCTGCAGGGCGCGGGCGCCATCGTGGAATTCAGTCCGGGCGGTGCAACCATGACCACCATCCAGATGGCCGCCGCGTCGCGTCCGTCCGCACTTTATTTCGATGCCACCAACGGGCAGCTCCTGGTCGGCGACCAGGGACCCGACATGAACATCAAGATCTACCAGACATCGGGCAGTCCGGTTCAAGTGGGCACGTTCGGGATCCAGGGCGGTTATCTCGACACCACATCCGGCATCAAGGGCCAGGTCGGCGACAGGCGCTTTACGCGCGTGGTGGGTATCGGCAAGGATGCGGGCGGCAACCTCTATGTGCTCAGCAACCCGTGGGGCGGCACGTGGGACCTCGCCCGCAACGGCAACACGGACATCTATGTGTACGACACGTCGAACAT
Organism: Caballeronia sp. M23-90; assembly: GCF_053574605.1. NCBI lineage: Bacteria > Pseudomonadati > Pseudomonadota > Betaproteobacteria > Burkholderiales > Burkholderiaceae > Caballeronia > Caballeronia sp. M23-90. Next base: position 411 of record NZ_JBSIPA010000560.1, read on the forward strand.
CCTTCGATGGAGACTGCAGGCGCTTAACTTCGAGGGCAACGGCGCACCGGACCCCGGGACGGACGGCGCGTTTTTCTATGGCGGTTTCAACGTCTATACGGGCACGGCCGGCGGCACGTTCGTGGCGAACACGGTGAACCCGTTCGACTATCCGGCTGACCCGCGAATCGATATCAACGATACCCAACGCGGCCAGCACTTCGCGCAACTCGCAACTGTTGGCGCAAACAGGGTCATGGTCGCGGCCGGCCAGAATCCGGGCGTGTTCAATTTCTATCACTTCAACGCGGCGAACGGATACATTGCGATTCCGGATGGATCACTGCCGGGCGCGCTCTTCAATTCGAGCACGTTGATCACAGGCGGGTTTTCGCTCGATACCAACGCGAACGTCTGGGCCGGTCCGGACAGGACGAACCGCATTTACTTCTATCCGCTGACGGGCTTCGATGCCGACGGCAAACCGTCATGGGGACCCGGCTTTGCCTATGCCACGCCCAGATCCGTCCTGCCGCTGACACGCATCATCTATCTTGCCGACAGCGACACCATGATCCTCGGACAAGGCATCATTGGCAGCGCGGACTGGACATCGATAGGCACCCGCATCGAGGTCTATCACGGCTGGCGCGCGGGCAACCAGAAGTCGCCGAGCCCGGTCATCACGCTCACGAGCGCAAATCCCAAATCGATCACGGCGGCGGGCAACTATTTGTTTGTCGGGTATGTGCATGCGGCGCCGAACATCGACGCGTTCAATCTTGCGACTGGCAGTCTCGACATGACGTTCGCGAACAGCAATCCCGGCTCGGTCGATATAGGCAACGACGTCGATTCCATGTACGGCCTGAGGGCGTATCTGCGCTCGACGGGCGAGTACGTCGTCACGAAGGACAACTACAACGAGTCGAGCATCATTGTTTACCGGTGGACGCCGGGCGCCGTTGCGAATGCCGCTAGACCTTAGCCGGCGGCTGAGGATTGTTCGCCGGATTGGTGTCGAACCTGGAGACGCGTTCTATGCCGGACGTATCTGCGAGCGCGGACAATCCCGCTTGCAGTGCGTCGGCAATGTCCGCGGCGTAGACATCCGCATCGTTCACGTAGACGGTGAACGACCGCAGGTATTTGGCCTTTTTCTCCGGGTTCTCGATCGTATCCCGGGTCCATTGGTACAGCGGATATTTGTCCACTCCGAGTTTTTCCGCTTCATCGACATAACCTGCGAATGCATCGAACTGGCACACGAGGGACGCGTCATGCCAGCGCAGCAGATCACTCAACGGCTCCGGCACCTGCTGCGGATCGCCGCGCAAGGTCGCGGCGAGTTCGGGCGAAGCAGTGATCCGGATCTGGAACAACCATGCATTGCTCATGTTTCCTCGCTTCGTCTATGTCGCCGTGCGCAGCACCTGAGCAAGATCGGCCAGCCGATACGGCTTGGTGATGAAGGTGAATGCATCGGTCGGGCCATGCTGTTCCTTCAACATGGGCAGCGGATAACCCGACGCAAGGACGACCTTCAATTGCGGCAACAGCGCCCGCGCCGTCCGCGCGAGCTCCAGTCCATGCATGCCTTGAGGCATCACGACGTCGGTGAACAAGATCGAAATGTTGGCGCTCCGGTTCAGCATCTCCAGCGCTTCCTTCGCGTTGTTTGCCGTCAGGACCTGATAGCCGATCGACCTGCACAACTCCGCGCCTATGTCGAGCACGTCCGGTTCGTCATCGACCATGAGGATCATCTCTTGCGATGCCGCGGGCGCGCTTTTCGACTCCACCGCGCTGTCCTCGATGGCCGGCAGATACAGCCGGATCGTGGTGCCCTGCCCCTCTTTGCTGTCGATCTGCACCTCGCCGCCCGACTGCGCTATGAAACCATACACCTGACTCAAGCCGAGCCCGGAGCCCTTGCCTACTTCCTTGGTCGTGAAGAACGGCTCGAACGCACGCGCAATGACGCGCTCCGCCATGCCCGTTCCGGTATCGCTGACGGTGACCGCTATGAAAGCGCCGGCCTTGAGTGTGCCGACATCGCCGTCCTTGAGGTCCGCGTTGTTCACCGCCACGATGATCTTGCCGCCCTCGGGCATCGCGTCGCGCGCGTTGACCACCAGGTTGAGCAACGCCGCCTCGAACCGAGCAACATCGATTGCGACCATCCGCAGTTCCGGCACATAGGCAAAGTCAATCTCGATACTCGAGTTGCCCGCGCGCTTGAGCACCGCTTCGAAACCGGCAATCACCACGTTGAGGTCGCAGTTCTGGACTTGCAGCGGCTGCTTGCGCGCAAACGACAAGAGCTGCTGCGTGAGGGTCGCGCCACGTTCGACGGCGCGGCGCATGGTATCGAGAATACGGATGTCCGATGGGTTGCTCAGACGCATGGTCAACAGGTCCATGCTGCTCGACAGGACGGTCAGCAGATTGTTGAAATCATGCGCGATACCGCCGGTCAGCTGCCCGACTGCCTCCATCTTTTGCGACTGGAACAGTGCGGCGTTGGCGCGCTCGAGCGCCTCTGCGGCCAACTTGCGCTCGGTGACGTCGCGCGTGATCTTGGCGAAGCCGATCAGTTTCTGATGATCGTCATGGACTGCATCGACTACAACGTGCGCCCAGAACCGCGTCCCATCTTTTCTGACTCGCCAGCCTTCCTGCTCGAACCTCCCCACCGATGCAGCCGCTGCGAGCGTTTTTGCAGGAGAGCCGGCCTGGCGATCCTCGGGTGTATAGAAGCAGGAGAAGTGCTGGCCTACGATCTCGTCGTGCGTGTATCCCTTGATGCGCTCGGCCCCCGAATTCCAGTTCGTGACCACACCGTCCGGCGCCAGCATGTAAATGGCGTAATCCGTCACGCCCTGCACGAGCAGGCGAAACCGTTCTTCGCTTCCGCGCAAGGCTTCCTCGGCCGCCTTGCGTTCGGTGATATCGCGCGTGACCTTGGCGAAGCCGACCAGATTGCCCTCGGGGTCGCGGATCGGATCGATCACGACGTTCGCCCAGAAACGGGTGCCGTCCTTGCGCACCCGCCAGCCCTCGTCTTCGAAACGGCCTTCTTCGCGCGCCGTGCGCAGGGCGCGAGCAGGCCTGTTGTTTTGCTGGTCTTCCGGGGTATAGAAAAGAGAGAAATGCTTGCCGATGATCTCGCTGGCCGTGTAGCCCTTGAACCGTTGAGCGCCCGCGTTCCAGCTATTGATGCGACCGCTCAGGTCGAGCATGTAGATTGCGTAGTCACTGACGTTGCTCACCAGCAGCTCGAAGCGCCGTTCGTCGGAGAAGCCTGCAGTGGTTTCTTGTGTGGTCATTTACTTGAATCTTCGAGTGAACCCATCTAGCAGCCAGGGCGGGTCCGGACCCGGCTATAGACATAAATTAGACGAGTAATCATAGACCTATACACGCGCTTTCACCGTTTCAATAAGCGTTGGCCCAGTACGGAACCCGGCCACGCCAGTCCATTTTCGATGTAAGATACTGTATATCCATACAGCTATCGATGTCATGTCCGATCCTGGAGCGCCG
>NZ_JBSIPA010000561.1:0-3933 GCF_053574605.1 Caballeronia sp. M23-90
TCGTCCGGGCGATTGAGCGTGACGCGCGCCACGTGGCCATCGGCGGTGACGGTCAGGCGCTGTAGATTCATGTCGGGCATAGGGGTTCGCGGGGTGCGCGCGGCTCGGTGTTTCGATGAGTATCGATTATCTCTAAATTTGTCGCGGGAGTTTTGGTTTGCACGCCGGTGGGGCCTCCGGCGGGCGTGGCACGCGGTGGGGGTTTTTTGTCTTTGACGCTAACGTCGGTCTATTGGGGGGCTTTTTGGAGGGAATTGACGGGAAGTTGAGCGGGGAGGTGGTTCCTGGACGGTTTTGGACGCGGTCGGGGTTGGTGCTGGGTTGCTGCTGTTTGGGCTTGCTTGGGTTTCGTTCTAGCTGATCTCTTTAGCACTATTAGCCACTGTCCGTGGCGGGACTTCATTTCTTTGTCCAACGGCGACAAAGAAACGAAGCAAAGAAAACGCCTCTCAACCGACGGCACATAAGTGTCCCGAGCGTGCAATGTCAACTGTCTGGTACTTCAGAAGAACGCTCGACGCCATAACCACGAACACTTGAAACCCTCCCCCTCCGTCAACGGCAACCCACACGCTTCGCCACCAGTGTGGGAATCCGTTAACCAGGCTTCCGCGCTGCGCGCCCTGGCGCCCAAATGGAGGGGCTGGTTGTACTGGTTAGGTTTGATTCCGTGCTTGCCGGGGACCACCGGTGCGAAGTCTCGGGCAGGTCCTTGACCCAGTGGAGCCCTTGGATTCAACCGTTGTTATGGGTTACGCAGGTTTCCGTATTGACTGCCACAATTACTGGTGGCGAAGCGTGTGGGTATCTGTATACGGAGGGGGAGGGGTTCAAGTGTTGGTGGTTATGGCGAAAACTGTTCTTCTGAAGTACCAAACAGTTGTCGGTGCACGCTCGGGACACTTATGTGCCTTCGTTTGGAAGGCGTTTTCTTTGCTTCGTTTCTTTGTCGCCGTTGGACAAAGAAATGAAGTGCCGCCACGCACAGTGGCTAATAGTGCTAAAGAAGTCAGCAAGAACGGAACGCGCGAAGGCCCAAACAGCAGCAACCCAGCAGCAACCCAGCACCAACCCCGACCGCCGCCCATTAAACGTCCAGCTCCCAGCCTTTAGCTGAACAAAGGCAACTCCCTACCGCGAGGCAGTCTGCGTCTGCGCCGCACTGCGCTCATCCCAGACCACGGCATTATTGACCGCATACAACCTGCACGGGTCCGTGCTCTGCTTCTGGCATCCATCGAGCGCCACGGCCATCGGATCATCGCCGCCCTCGGCCCAGGACCACGCACCCGAATCCGATACGGCAAACGCGCGGCTCGAATACTGATGCAGGAAATTCTCGTAACCCTCGCGGCCGCGTTCATCGAGGAAAGGCACCGCCGCCACCGCGTCCAGGTTCGCATAGCCCGAAGGCAATGGCGCCTGAGGATACGAAACCTGATACTGCGAATCCGTCGGCATGCCGATTTCGGCCAGGAACGTCTTCACGCGCGGCCACCAGATCGGCACGCCATCGCGATCCCCGACCAGCCGATGCGCATCGTTCTTGTACGCGCCAAAATCCACCATGTCGGCTCGCGCGCCATGCGCCGTGTAAGACGCGAACATGTCATCGGGGAGCGAACCCTGCCACACCGAATCATTGCTGCCATACATCCACAGCGACGGCAGCTTTACGTGCTCGCCATATTCGCCAAACGCGCTGGTCAGGTTCTTCTGCCAATTGGCGCATTCATCCTGCCGAAGGCCGCCGGAAAAGTTGATCAGACCACGCACGCCGGTGTCCGAACGTGCATCGCGCGCGCCATACGCCATCGTGACCAGGCCGCCATGCGAGGCGCCCGCAACCACGACATGCTTGCTGTCGACAAACGCCTGCTTGTCCATGTAAGCGACCGTCGCCGCAACGTCGCTCGCTTGCGTGAAGCCGTTCGCTTCGACGTTGCAACCGTTGCCGACGTACTCGCCGCCCGACCCGGCGAAGCCGCGGCGATTCGGCACCACGACGACATAGCCATGACGAACGAACTCGCGCGCCAGCGCCAAGGGACGCGCGCGCGGCTGGTCATGTGCGTTGCCGGGGAGTTTGCCGTGATTGAAAACGACCATCGGGAACGGGCCCGTGCCGTTGGGTTTGAAGATGGTGGTTTCGAGCGTGACATCGCCCGATGGAATCTCGATGACCGCCTCGTTGAGGGTGGCATCGACTACCGGAAGCGAGGGATCGAACGCCGGCTTGACCGTGCCGAACGCGGGTGCGTCGAGCGACGCGTATTGCTGTGCGCCGGGGAACGGTTCCGCGGCCGCCTGGGTGGACATGCCCACCAGCGTTGCCGCCACTGCACATACAGCAAAACAACCGGACACCACTTGCCTGAATGCCATCCCCGAAACTCCGCCTGCTTTCGGCCTCGCTGCTGGTTAGCTAAAGCGTGGCCGGCTTATTGTCACGATCCATCAGTTCCGCGCTTTTGTACTGCTGAAAGCAGTATCGCCTGGCGGTGCGTGAAGTCATGTCCCGAATGGACACGACAATGGGCTTCAATATGCAACGTCAGACCGCCGACCAGTAATTAGCTTATGAAACAATAGCTTGCTACCGGTTCGCCAACGGCTGGCTAAAAGACAGAGTACCCGTACAAAATGATTGGGCGCAATTAGAAAGTACCCGTGCACTGCACAATTTTTTAAACGAAAGCGCGCGTTAAGGAAATATTTGCCGTGGATTTTCTAATCGCGAAGATCGCCGTCGATATAACGCCAGCGGCCGGCGTTATCGCGTTCAAAGCGGCTGGTCTCGTGCAGACGATGCGCACGCCCGCCCACCTTGTAACGGGCGACAAACTCGACCTCGGCGTGAGTGGTGTCTATGGGCGTATGGCGCTTGATCTGCAGCCCGAGCCAGCGAGTGGCGGAATCGGCCGATGCTTCGAGATCGGGCGGGCAGGTCGCATCGCTCCAGGTCGCACGCAGATACTCGATGTTGCCGATTACATACGCGGTGTAGCGCGAACGCATCAGTTCCATGGCGTTCGCCGGCACTTCACCGTCTTCTATGAAGCGTCCGCAACATTGCGTGTACTTCGGTAAACGCTTAACGGCCGCTTCCGGCGATGCCCCACCGCAAGGACATTCGACAGGCTGGGTCACGCGTCGACGCCCGGCATCTCGATATGACCCGGCTGCGCTTTCACGCGCGCAAGCCACGCGCGAATGGCAGGGTATCGGCCGAGGTCGAGGTTGGCTTCATCGGCGACATGGGTGTATGCGTAGAGCGCAATGTCCGCGATGCTGTACTGCTCATCGACGAAATACGTGCGCGTCGCGAGATGCGTTTCCATCACGTCCAGCGCCCGGTATGAACCTGCGGTCTTCTCGGGCAAACGCGGATCGTCGGGGCTTTTCGCGAACTGGAGAATGAAGCGCGCGACTGCGACGTTCGGCTCGTGGCTGTATTGCTCGAAAAACATCCATTGCAGCACGCGCGCCCGGGCGAGGCGATCCGTGGGCAAAAGCGGCGTGCCTTCGGCAAGGTAATAGAGGATGGCGTCCGATTCGAACAGGCACGTGGTTTCATCGATCTGCAGGACCGGCACCTTGCCGTTCGGGTTCATCTGCCGAAACGAATCGGTGCGGGTGGCGCCGTTCATCATGTCCACTTCGTTCCAGACATAGGGGAGGTTCAGTTGTTCGAGCGCGAGTCGAACCTTGTAGCAATTCCCCGATGACGCCACGCCATGCACTTGATACATCACTTCATGTCCTCGTCTTTAGTCGAAAGTCCCTGCGCCAGCGTACGACATTACCATTTGATTTGCGTGCCGTCGTACTGGATGAAACTGCCGTTGAACGTTTTGTGATCCGCAGCGGCCGCCGCGATCACCGCGCGCATGCCGGGTACGCTGTGCGCAGGATCGATCGCCGCCGACGAAA
>NZ_JBSIPA010000562.1:0-3904 GCF_053574605.1 Caballeronia sp. M23-90
CGATGCGAACCTTGCCTTCGCCCTCGGTCACTTCCAGTTCCGAGATACCGGATTCCGAGACGAGGTCGATCAGCGTTTTGAGTTTACGAAGGTCCATCGAAAATTCCCCTTTCAATGCTTGGTGACCGGGAGCTTTTCCCGGTGCTTGACTTGGTTTTTGGGTGCCGCCGACGGGTGCGTCCGTTGGCGCTTCTGACACTGGCTCCGCGTGATCGTGTGCGGGCAGTTCAGATCCGAGCGGGTCGCGGCTCAATCGCGCGTCTTCGGGGCAATGCGCTCGAGTGCGAAGTCGAGTGCATACAGATAGCCTTTCCAGCCAAGGCCGCAAATCACGGCTTCGGCGAGATCGGAGAAATAAGAGTGATGCCGGAAAGCTTCCCGCTTGTGGACGTTCGACAAATGAATCTCGACGAACGGCAGCGCCACGCCTGCAAGCGCATCGCGAATTGCGACGCTCGTGTGCGTGTACGCGGCCGGGTTGATCAGCACGAAATTCACCTGTTCGATCCGCGCCTGCTGAATGCGGTCGACGATCGCACCTTCATGATTGCTCTGGAATGACGTCAGTTCCGTGCCCGCAGCCTTGGCCTTCTCTGCCAGCGCCTGGTCGATCTGAGCGAGCGTGACCCGTCCATAGACGTCCGGTTCGCGGGTGCCGAGCAGGTTTAGATTAGGGCCGTGAAGCACCAGCAGTCGTGACATAGGGCTTTGGTTTATGCGGAGTTGGGCGCACTTTAGCGCCCTTTAGAGAATTTTGTCTAGTTTTACGAAGCCGCACCAGCCTTGGACTCCAGGCAGATAAGTGTGTACACGCGCATTTTGCACGCATTTTCGGGCAAAGTTCGCCGAATTACCGTTAACTTTCCGTGAATCGTTTCGATTTGACGCGGATCAGCCAGATGCCTACAGGCCGTCGAGCGTCGCTTTTAACTCTTTTGGGTCGACCTCACCCAGTTTTGTGGACCGGATCGCGCCTTTCGCGTCGATGACCACCGTGAACGGCAGCGCGCCCGCATTGTTGCCAAAGCTTCGGGCCAGATCGGCGCCGCCGAAGCCCGCAATATAGATGGGGTAGTCGACGGGCACTTTCTGCAGGAACGCGTTCACGTTCTTCTCGGAGTCCACGCCGAGCCCGATGAAGGTGATGCCTTTCTTCGCATATTCACGATGCAGCGCCGCGAGCGTCGGCATTTCCTTCACGCATGGGCCGCACCACGACGCCCAGAAATTGACCACGACCGGTTTGCCCTTGAACGATGCCAGGCTTTGTTGCGTGCCGGCGGCCATTTGCAGTTGCTGTTTCCAGAGGTCATCGACGGCATTGCCCTTTGCCGATGTCGTCATGGCCGCTTCGCTCGGGCTGCCGCCCATGATCAGATGGCTTGCATAAAAGCCGCCGCCGGTCGCCGCGATGGCGACAATCAGGGCAGCAACGATGCGCATGGGTTTCATAGTGATGTAGCCGGTGTGGAAGGAGGGGCGTCGAGGAGTGCCTGTACGGCGGCGGCGTTTGCGCGAGCAAGCTTGCCGCGGCCGTCGGCGCGGACGGCGCCTCGCAGGTCGTTGGTATCGTAAAGCGCGATGTGCAGGCCCATGGGTTCTTCGTCGCGGGATGGACGCGTGAGGAAGCTCAGCGTTTCCACATAACCGCGGCCGGCGAAATGGCGCGTCTCGGAGACATCGTATTGAATGTTTGCGTTCAGTAAATAGATTGCGACTTCCTTGGGGTTATCGCAGAAACATTGCAGATGGATGTCCGAGTGCTCGCCTGCGGTGCCGTTCAGCACGGCGCCGGTGACGTAAGGGTTGAACGGTTTCAGGCGCTGCATCCATTCGAGGGTGACCTCGCGCATGCGGCGCAGGACGGCCGGTTGGCTTTCACTTTGGAAGAGTGCCTGGTACTCGCGGATTTCTTCTTCGATCTGCGTGTTATCGGGGAGCCATTCGCCGCTGACGCGCGTTTCGCCGATCACCTGGCGGGCGGCTTTGCGCTTGGCGGTGGAGTAGTCGAGGCCGTCTTCGGCGATCATTCGCGCCGCCGCGATGGCGATTTCCTCGCGGACGCGCTGAGGGTCGAAATGAGGTTTGCGAATCATGGTGAGGATGATACCGGAAGGGGCGGACGCTGGCGGTTGGGTGGGGTTTTGGTTGGGAGGAGGTTTGTTGTTCGTAGGGGTCAGGGTTATTGCTGGGTTGCTGCTTTTAGGCTTTCGCGCGTTCTGTTTTAGCTGATTTTTTTAGCACTGTTAGCCACTGTGCGTGGCGGCACTTCATTTCTTTGTCCAACGGCGACAAAGAAACGAAGCAAAGAAAACGCCTTTCCACCGACGGCACATAAGTGTCCCGAGCGTGCAGTGACAACTGTTTGGTACTTCACAAGAACGCTCGACGCCATAACCTCGGGCAGTTGAACCCCTCCCCCTCCGTCAACGGCAACCCACACGCTTCGCCACCAGTGTGGGAATCCGTTAATCAGGCTTCCGCGCTGCGCGCGCTGACGCCCAAACGCAGGGGCTGGCTGTACTGGCGGCGAAGTCTAGGGCCAGTTCAAGATGTTGTGGACCGGTTACGGGCTCACCCGTTGTTATGCCAAGGTCAGGTTTCCGTATTGACTGCCACAATTACTGGTGGCGAAGCGTGTGGGTATCTGTTGAAGGAGGGGGAGGGGTTCAAGTGTTCTGAATTCCGGTGTCGAGCGTTCTTCTGACGTACCAAACAGTTGTCACTGCACGCTCGGGACACTTATGAGCCCTCGGTTGAGAGGCGTTTTCTTTGCTTCGTTTCTTTGTCGCCGTTGGACAAAGAAATGAAGTGCCGCCACGCACAGTGGCTAACAGTGCGAAAAATATCAGCCAACACCGAACGCGCGAAGACCTAAACAGCAACAACCCGGCATCACCCCCGACCTCCCTCGCCCAATCCCGGCCCCAGGCGCCAGCCGTCCAACCCTGTCGGTTACAATATCCCCCTCCGGGCGCAGGAATATTCCCAACTTCCCCCCGTGCCAACAAACCTCTATGCACATTCACATCCTCGGCATCTGCGGCACATTCATGGGCGGTCTCGCAGTCCTCGCGCGCGAAGCCGGACACCGCGTCACCGGCTGCGACGCCGGCGTCTATCCCCCCATGAGCACGCAGCTCGAAGCTCAAGGCATCGAGTTGATCGAGGGGTACGGGGTCGAACAGATCGCACTGGAACCCGATCTCTTCGTGATCGGCAACGTGGTCACTCGCGGCAATCCACTGATGGAAGCCATCCTCGATCGCGGCCTGCCCTACACGTCCGGCCCGCAATGGCTCGGCGAACATGTCCTGAACGGCAAATGGGTGCTCGCAGTCGCCGGCACGCACGGCAAGACCACCACGAGTTCCATGCTCGCGTGGCTGCTGGAGGATGCGGGTCTCAATCCGGGATTCCTCATCGGCGGGGTGCCGCTCAATTTCGGCATTTCAGCGCGTCTCACGGATTCGAGCTTCTTCGTGATCGAAGCCGACGAATACGACACGGCTTTCTTCGATAAACGCTCGAAGTTCGTCCATTACCGCCCGCGCACGGCGCTTCTGAACAACCTCGAATTCGATCACGCCGACATCTTTCCGGATCTCGGCGCCATCGAAACCCAATTCCACCATCTCGTGCGCACCGTTCCCGGCGTCGGCAGGATCGTGACGAACGGGCGTGAGGGCGCACTCGAACGCGTACTGACGCGCGGTTGCTGGTCAAGTGTCGAGCGTTTCGGCGTGCAAGGCGGCTGGGAAGCGCAGCCGGCCACCGAAGGCGTTCCCGCCGATGAACAATTCGCCGTCTATTGGGAAGGCGAGCGCATGGGCGTGGTCGACTGGCAAGTTCAAGGCGAACACAACCGCCTGAACGCGCTGGCGGCGATCGCGGCGGCGCGTTC
>NZ_JBSIPA010000563.1:0-3900 GCF_053574605.1 Caballeronia sp. M23-90
AATGGTGCTTGACCACGGTCCAGAAGTAATACCCCAGCGGAATTGCCAGCACGACGAGGCCCCACGGCACTTCCTTGAAGCGTCCGGCGAGCAGCTTCACGATCACGAAACACAGCAGGCCGCCATGTTCGCTCTCATGCTGCTGTTCGTGCCGGTCGCGCTCGCAATCCCGAAAGAAGCCACGGCGCCCGCGCTGATCCTGATCGGCCTGTCCATGTTCAGCACGATCCGCCACGCGCATTTCGATGATTTCACGGACGCCTTCCCGGTCCTTTCGATGGTCTTGCTCACGCTCATGTCCAACAGTTTCGGCACGGGCATTGCAGGCGGCCTGCTGTGTTTCGTGATCGTGAAGCTGCTCGCCGGACGCTTCAAGGAAGTGCCGTGGGGCCTCGTCGTGCTGGCAATTCCGCTGGGGTATTACTTCTGGACCGTGGTCAAGCACCATTAATTTCTGCACTACCGCAAGTACCGACAACCATGAAAGAGACATACGGCAACGTGCCCGCTTCGCGCACGGGAACAGACATCACGGCTGCGCACAAGGCATTCTTCAAGGCGATTCCAAAGGCCGAGCTGCATTGCCATTTGCTGGGCGCCGTGCGCCACGAGACGTTTATCGCGCTGGCGGAAAAGAGTAACGCGCCCATTGAACGCGCCGAGATCGATGCGTTTTATACGCGTGGCGAAAAGCCTGTCGGCGTGCTGCGCGTGCTGCGCACCCTCGATGAACACCTTCTCACCGGCCCCGACGACCTGCATCGGATCACGTATGAGTATCTCGAGGATGCTGCTGCGCATAATGTCCGTCACGCCGAGTTTTTCTGGAATCCGACGGGGACGGTGCGTGTGTCGAAAATCGAATACGGCGATGCGCAAGCCGGCATCGTGCAAGCGATCCGCGACGCGGCACGCGACTTCGGAATGTCGGCGCGATTGATTCCGAGCATCGACCGGGAAGCCGATCCGGATGAAGCGGTCGCGCTGGTCGAATGGATGAAAGCGCATCGCGCCGAGGAAGTCGCGGGGATCGGCATCGATTATCGTGAGAACGACCGGCCTCCCGAACTGTTCTGGAAGGCGTACCGCAACGCACGCGAGGCGGGTTTCAAGACGACCGCGCACGCGGGCGAATTCGGCATGCCGTGGCGCAACGTGGAAACGGCAGTTGAATTATTGAAGGTCGACCGTCTGGATCACGGCTATACGATCGTCGACAACCCCGCGCTCGCCGCGAAGTACGCCGCGTCCGGCATCGTGTTCACGGTGGTGCCGACCAACTCGTACTACTTGCGCACATTGCCGCCGGAGAAATGGGCCGAGCTTCATCCGATCCGCCGGATGCCCGAGATGGGTCTGCGGATCCATCCGAACACCGACGATCCCACGCTGCACAAGGTCAATCCCAGTGAGGCATGGGAACTGATGTTCAGTCACTTTGGCTTTAGCACGGATGATCTGCGCGGTTTCATGATCAACGGCATCGACGGCGCATGGGTCGATCAAACCACGCGCGCAACCTGGCGGGCGCAATGGCTCCCGGAATTCGACAGCCTGGTCGAGCAATTACCTTGAGCGGTTCAATTTTTGATCGCACCGGTGGTGTCACGAAAACGCGCTTATCATCGCGCGTTGAAATCCGACACAGAAGTCACCGCGCATGCAATCAGCAGGCAATCAATCGATGCAATCTCCCGGCACGAAGCCCGGGGGAATAGTCGTCGCGACGATCATAGGCAACGCGTTCGTTGCCTATGACTTCACCGTGTACAGCTTTTCGGCGCTGATCATCGGCCGGCTGTTCTTTCCGTCGGATAACCCGCTCTCCTCGTTCCTGCTTTCGCTGGGAACGTTCGGCGCGGGTTTTTTCATGCGTCCGCTCGGGGCAATGTTCATCGGTCATCTGGCGAGCACGCGTGGCCGCAAAACTGCCATGACGTGGTCCATCGCGCTGATGACGCTCGGCACGTGGATGATCGCGTTCTTGCCGACGGCGGCGTCCATCGGCGTGACGGCAGCGTGGCTGATGGTCCTCGCGCGGCTGATGCAAGGGTTCGCGGCGGGCGGAGAGATCGGCCCGGCGTCGGCGGTGCTGATGGAATCGGTGCCGTTCAACCGCCGCTGTTACCTGACAAGCTGGCGCGGGGCGAGTCAGGGCGCCGCGGCGTTTGCGGCTGCGCTCGTCGGCGCGACCCTGACCGCCCTGCTTTCATCTAAAGCGATGCACGACTGGGGCTGGCGGATTCCCTTCGTGCTGGGCGGATTTATTGGACCGGTTGGATGGTATTTGCGCCGACGCATGCCGTCCGTCCCAGTCAACGCGCCCGAGCGGCCGCGTTTCAGCACGCTCTTCAGGCAGCATGCGCCCACGCTCGGCTACGGCACGCTGATGATGGCCGCGCCTTCGGTCGGGATTTATATCACCGTGTTTTATATGCCGAGCTATCTGGTGCGCACGCTGCATCGGCCGCCGGCCATAAGCCTTCTGATCGCGAGTCTTTCCGGGCTCGTGATCATGATTGTCAACCCGCTGGTTGCGCGCATCGCCGACCGGCAGGCGAGCCGGAAGCCGCTCCAGTACCTGATGCTCGTGATCTGCCTGGCGCTGACGTATCCCGCGTTCCTGGCGCTCAGGGCCGGCGTCAGTAATGTCGCCGTGACCGCAATCATTCTTGCGTATGTCGCGCTGGCGCTGAACAACGCCGGTGCAAGCACGGTCTTGATGATGGAAGCGTTTGCGCCGCTGCATCGCGCTGCGGCGTTGTCGATCATGTACAGCTTTGGCGTGACCATCTTCGGCGGATTCTCGCCGCTGATCGTGACCTGGCTGATCGCCGTAACCGGCAATCCGATGATGCCCGCGTGGTATCTCATCGGCGCGATCTGCATCACGCTCTTCGCGCTTCAGCGGTTTCCCGCAGCCGCCTGACTTACTTGCCGCCCGGCCCGAACGGCGACAGCACGCCGGGTTTGCCCATGCGCTGCAACTCGAAGGCGGCGGCACGCGCGTCCTGCGGACTCATGCCGTAAGCGCGGCGAAACGCACGCGTGAAATCCGACGCGCTCTTGAACCCGAGCCCATAGGCAATATCGATGACCTGGATGTTCGGAAAGCGCACCAGCTCGCCGGCCGCTTCCCGCAGCCGCCGGTTGCGGATATATGCGCCGAGGCCGCCTTCATGCTCGAACCATCGATAGATCGTGGCGCGCTTCAGTTGCAGCGCATCGACCACGCCCGAGGGCGACAGCTCCGGATGATGCAGATTCGCCTCGATATACCGGCGCACCTGGCCCAGAACCGCTACCTGAACTGCCGCACGCGCTTCGCCGGTCAGACGCGCCTGCTTGCGGAACGCGGCGATCAACAGTTGTATGGCGGCGTCCAGTTCGCCTTTCGCCTGCGCGACGTTCATGCGCGGCAAGTGACGGCTGAGCGCCGCGGCGTGATCGAAGACGAGCTGCGTCAGCGGCGAGCTTTGCTCCACGATGCGCCCGTGGATTGAATCCGCGCCGGGGAACGCGGCATCGACCACTGCCTTCGGCGCGAACAGGGTCAGCACGTGGCAAGCGGGACGCTCTACGCGAAACGGCTGGTCCAGATCGAACGCGATGAGACCGCCCGTCGAATTCCTGGCGCTGCGCTTGGTCGGCGTCCCCGAAACATTGCCCACGCCGCCTTCCGCGAACAGATGGAAAACGTAGTCACGGCGGGTATCGGCGGAGACTCGCGCGACCGAGCGTTCAAGCGTGAGCGCGTCCGTGCGGGAATCAGTGAAGACGATGTCGCCGGCCACGTATTTGTCGATCTGGCCGTGAAAACCGTCGGCGAGCTGCGCCTTGACCGGCGGCATCGTCTTCACTGATTCCCGCACGGACGCGCTCACGCTTGAACGCTCGGTA
>NZ_JBSIPA010000564.1:0-3869 GCF_053574605.1 Caballeronia sp. M23-90
TCACCGCTGCCGCCACGCTTGCAGCCACCCGTTCGGACGGCTGAGTCCGGCCAGTCACTGCGCCCAGCATTGACTTGCGCGACATCCCTGCCAGCAACGGCAGGTTCATGTTCACAGGCTGCGTACCGGCGAAATTCGCCAATAAGTCGTAATTATGAACCGTCACGGACTTGCCGAAGCCAAATCCGGGATCAAGACAGATGCGATTTGGCGCGATGCCGGCTTCGGTCAACGTGCGCACACGTTCGTCGAAAAACTCGCGCACTTCCGCCACGACATTCCGATAGACCGGCTCGTGCTTCTGCATGGTCCCGGGTTCGCCGAGCATGTGCATTACGCACAGACCGCAGGCGCTGTCCTCGACGGCATCGAACGCGCCTTCCTGACGAAACCCCCAGATATCGTTGATCATGTCTGCGCCGGCAGTCAGTGCGGCACGCATCACGGCAGGTTTGTAGGTATCGATGGAAAGCGGCACGCCAGTTGACCTCAATGCCTCGATCACCGGGATCACGCGCTCCAGTTCCTCGTCGAGCGGCACGGGTGGCGCGCCGGGGCGCGTGGATTCGCCGCCAATATCGAGGATATCGGCGCCATCGCGAATCATCGTTTCCGCTTGAGCCAGCGCGGCATCACGCGCGACAAACCGCCCGCCGTCTGAAAACGAGTCCGGCGTGACGTTTAATATTCCCATGATGAGCGGACGCTCGAAGGTGAGCGTGAATCGGCCACACGTGAGGGGGTCCGCGACGGTTTGCATGGCTGTAGCTAAATAGGTGTTGCTCAAGACGGTGATCTCAAGAAAGAAAAAGGGCTGGTGTGAACAACACACCAGCCCTTCGAAACTACTCTGGAATCACGTCAGGCAGAAGCGGGCGCTGTCGTGTTACCCGGCTTGACTTCCGCACCGGTATTGCCACCACCAGCAGACGGATCGCTCGACGGCGGCGGCAGGTTCTTCGGCGGCCGCGGCGGACGACCGCCCATGATGTCGCTGATCTGTTCTGCGTCGATGGTTTCCCATTCCAGCAGCGCCTTCGTCATTGATTCGACCTTGTCGCGGTTGTCTTCCAGCAGCTTGCGAGCGAGGCCGTACTGGTCGTCTAGAATCCGGCGAATTTCAGCATCGACCTTTTGCTGCGTGGCTTCGGATACCGTCTTCGACGCCATCTTGCCGAACATGCCGTCCTGCTCGGTATCGACATATACCATCGTGCCAAGCACGTCCGACATACCGTAACGCGTCACCATGTCACGAGCCATCTTGGTCGCGCGCTCGAAGTCGTTCGAGGCACCCGTGGACATGGAGTTCAGGAACACTTCTTCCGCTGCACGGCCGCCGAACAGAATGGCGATTTCCTCGAGCATCTTGTCGCGATACAGATTCACGCGATCGTGTTCCGGCAACTGCCACGTGATCCCCAACGCCCAGCCACGCGGCATGATGGAAACCTTGTGCACCGGATCTGCGTGAGGCAGCAACTTCGCCACCACTGCGTGACCCGACTCGTGATAGGCCGTATTCCGGCGCTCTTCTTCGCGCATCACAGCTGACTTGCGCTCCGGACCCATGAAAATCTTGTCCTTCGCGTCTTCGAAATCCGCCATCTCGACGATCCGCTTGCCGCGGCGCGCTGCGAACAGCGCAGCTTCGTTCACGAGATTCGCCAGATCGGCGCCCGAGAAGCCCGGCGTACCGCGTGCAATCACCGAAGCGTCGACGTCGTTCGAGATCGGCACCTTGCGCAGGTGCACCTTCATGATGTGTTCGCGACCGCGAATGTCCGGAAGACCGACATAAACCTGACGGTCGAAACGGCCCGGACGCAGCAACGCCTTGTCCAGTACATCAGAACGGTTGGTTGCAGCGATCACGATCACGCCAGAGTTCGCTTCGAAGCCGTCCATTTCAACAAGCATCTGGTTCAACGTCTGTTCGCGTTCGTCGTTACCGCCGCCCATGCCGGCGCCACGATGACGGCCCACCGCATCGATTTCGTCGATGAACACAATACAAGGCGCATGTTTCTTCGCCTGTTCGAACATGTCGCGCACCCGTGCGGCGCCAACACCCACGAACATTTCCACGAAGTCAGAACCCGAGATGCTGAAGAACGGCACCTTGGCTTCGCCAGCAATGGCGCGCGCCAGCAGCGTCTTACCCGTACCCGGAGGCCCGACCAGCAGCACGCCGCGCGGAATTCTCCCGCCGAGCTTCTGGAATTTCTGTGGATCGCGCAGGAAGTCGACAAGCTCGGAAACTTCTTCCTTCGCTTCGTCACAACCAGCGACATCGGTGAAATTGATTGCGTTGTTATTCTCGTCGATCAGCCGCGCTCGTGACTTGCCGAACGAAAACGCCCCGCCTTTCCCGCCGCCCTGCATCTGCCGCATCATGAAGAACCAGAATCCGATGATCAGGATCGTCGGTCCAAGGTAATACAGCGCGGAAACGAGCGCGTTGGGTTCGTCGTCAGCCTTGCCGCTGACCTGAACGCCGTACTTCATCAGGTCGCCGACCATCCAGATGTCGCCAGGCGACACGATCTGGTATTTCTGACCGTCTGCGGGGGTGACGGTGAGATTACGGCCCTGCACGGTAACGGTCTTGACCTTACCGGTCTTCGCGTCGTCCATGAACTGCGAATACGACACACCTTCCTGGACGCGGGGTTTGTCGAACTGCTTGAACACCGTGAACAGCACCAGTGCGATAACCAGCCACACCGCTGCCTTAGAAAACATATTGTTGTTCAAAGCACCACTCCTTCACTCATAGACGGGCGCCTACATTCGCCTTGCGGCACCACGAAAGCATTCTAATCCAGACCGCAAGCCCCTGCTATAACCTTTGACTAGCACGAAGATAGCGGCCGGATCCGATTTTTGGACCCCTTCGGCAAACACGCTCGTTGGACAAAAGCTCCTCCGAGGCGGTTTCGCCGGCAACTCTCACTCACGACGCTTGAGTTGCCTGCCCAAAATAAACGTTTCGGACGATTTGTCGCGCGACGCCTTAGGCTTGCGTGGCGCGACGATTTTGAATTGATGCTTGAACTTTTCCACAATCTGACTATAACCGCTGCCGTGAAAACATTTAACCAGCAGCGCACCATCCGGTTTCAGGTGGTTTTGCGAAAATTCCAGCGCCAGATCGCACAAATGCTCCATCCGGGCGGCATCCGCGCTCGCAACACCTGAGAGGTTGGGGGCCATGTCCGAGATTACAAGATCGACTTGATGATCCCCGACCAATTCTTTCAGTTGATCCAACACCGCGTCTTCCCGAAAGTCACCCTGGAAAAACGTAACGTCGGCAATGGGTTCCATGGGCAGGAGATCGAGCGCAATTATCTTGCCATCTATCCCGCCTTCGCGTGTGTCACCGCGGTTCGCCCCTTTGGCCAGCTTGTTGCGCACATACTGGCTCCAGCTTCCCGGAGTCGACCCCAGGTCCACGATAATCTGCCCCGGCTTGATCAGCTTGTCCTGCTCGTCGATCTCCTTCAGTTTGTACGCGGCGCGCGCCCGATACCCCTCGCGCTGCGCGAGTTTCACGTACGGGTCGTTGATGTGGTCGTGCAGCCACGAGTAGTTGAAGCGGTTTTTTGCCATTAAGAATGAACTCTTGCTGCGTGAAGCTGTACTTTTAGCGGATAATACGCGTCTAATTCGGGCTGCTGCTCAAATTTGAAGCAGCCTTCGTGTATATGGACAGCCGGTTTCGGCGACGTTGCGCCCTGTGGTGCGGCCGGTATGGTAGCCGGAAGCAGCCAACCGGCAAGGCATTCCGCCCGAATTGGCCGGTGCAATACCTGAGCTTCGGCGATTAAAGATTCGTTAAAATCAAGTCCGTTTGCTCGCCGCCA
>NZ_JBSIPA010000565.1:0-3867 GCF_053574605.1 Caballeronia sp. M23-90
GGCAAGCCGTCCGTGGGACAAGGATCGCGACGGTTTTGTCCTGGGTGAAGGCGCAGGCGTGATGGTGCTCGAAGAGTACGAGCACGCGAAGGCCCGTGGCGCGAAGATCTACGCAGAAGTCAGCGGCAAGCCGTCCGTGGGACAAGGATCGCGACGGTTTTGTCCTGGGTGAAGGCGCAGGCGTGATGGTGCTCGAAGAGTACGAGCACGCGAAGGCCCGTGGCGCGAAGATCTACGCAGAAGTCAGCGGCTACGGCATGAGCGGTGACGCGTATCACATGACCGCTCCGCCGGAAGATGGCGACGGCGCGCGCCGCAGCATGCGCAATGCGCTGAAAAACGCCCAGATCAACCCCGACGAAGTGCATTACCTGAATGCGCACGGCACCTCCACGCCGCTGGGCGATCTGGCGGAAACCGTCGGCATCAAGAACATGTTCGGCGATCACGCCAAGAAAATCGTCGTGAACTCTACCAAGTCGATGACCGGGCACCTGCTCGGCGGCGCCGGCGGTCTGGAGTCGGTGTTCACGGTGCTGGCGCTGCATCACCAGGTGTCGCCGCCGACCATCAACATCTTCAATCAGGACCCGCAGTGCGACCTGGACTACTGCGCGAACGAAGCGCGGGAAATGAAGATCGACGTGGCACTGAAAAATTCGTTCGGCTTCGGCGGCACGAACGGTACGCTCGTTTTCAAGCGTCACTGAAGCTTGCTGAGCACGCCGCCCAGTGGTCGCGAATGTGCGTAAGTCGGAGCCTGTATTGCAGCGGGAAGCATCGTTGGATGGTATCGCCGGTTTTTCCCGCCGTCAGAAAATCATCCGGTCGCGCTTGTTATGGGCTGCCACGCTGGCGTTCATGGCGGTCGCGGCCGGCGCCGTATTCGAGTCGGTTGCGGCGTACAGCGGATTATTCGATGCCTGCGTCGCGGCGCTCGTAGTCACGGTCGGGCTTGGCGGCATTGCGTTCAGGCGCGAACGTCGCCGGCCAGTGGCATTCGAGATCGGTCAGGATGGGTTGACGACCTGGGACCGTGAGGGCCGTTCGCAATATCGGCAAATATCGGGTTGCGCCCAGTGGAGCGATCGCCTGCTTGCACTGATCCTGGTTTCTGCCGAGGGGCGTTCCGAGCCCTTGCTCGTTCCTGCGGACGCGCTCGCCAGTGCCGGCGTGTTTCGTGAACTGGCTGTTCGCGCCCGGCGCTGCGCCCAGGAACAC
Source organism: Caballeronia sp. M23-90 (assembly GCF_053574605.1). Classification (NCBI taxonomy): domain Bacteria; kingdom Pseudomonadati; phylum Pseudomonadota; class Betaproteobacteria; order Burkholderiales; family Burkholderiaceae; genus Caballeronia; species Caballeronia sp. M23-90. The sequence goes on from NZ_JBSIPA010000565.1 coordinate 1,222, forward strand.
CTGTAACGCTTGTAACCGCCCATCAGCATCCGGCGCGTCCCGGCGGCGTAACGCTACAATAGCCCTCCGCGTAGCACCCCCAAAGTTAACGGATTTCCCAGGTGAGCGAAAAAGAAATCGATCAGGTACTGGTCGAACGCGTGCAGAAGGGCGATAAGGCAGCGTTCGAGCTTCTGGTCGCCAAATATCAGCGCAAGATTATCCGGCTCATTTCGCGGCTCGTCCGCGACCCCGCCGAAGTAGAGGACGTCGCGCAAGACGCCTTTATCAAGGCTTATCGCGCGTTGCCGCAATTTCGCGGAGAATCGGCGTTTTACACGTGGCTTTACCGGATTGCGGTGAACACGGCAAAGAACTATCTTGCCACTCAAAGCCGGCGTGCTCCAACTTCTACCGAAGCTGATGCAGAAGAAGCGGAAACTTTCTCCGACGCAGACCAACTAAGGGATATCAACACGCCCGAGTCGATGTTGATGAGCAAGCAGATCGCACAGACGGTCAATGCTGCGATGGCGGTTTTACCGGAAGAACTGCGCACCGCCATAACTCTTCGTGAAATTGAAGGTCTGAGCTACGAAGAAATCGCCGAGATGATGAATTGCCCTATCGGGACCGTCAGATCGAGAATTTTTCGTGCTCGCGAAGCCATTGCGGCAAAGTTGCGTCCATTGCTGGACACTCCCGAAGGCAAACGCTGGTAGCAGCGAGGCTGCGCGGGGCAGGGACGCGGTATCTGGGTCAGGTAGTGTCACTAGGGGCAGTCAAGATGGGGAGCATCATGGGGTCGGTTTCGGTGCAATCGCAAGCTGGTACGCGAGGCGAGCGTCTTTCCGCTTTTGTCGATGGGGAATCCTTCGACGATTCGGGGGATTTGAGCCAATTTCTTTCCGGATTTACGCAAAAAGACCGCGCGGCGTGGTCGGACTATCACCTGATCGGCGACGCACTGCGTTCCGACGATCTCGCGGCCAGTCCCGCAGCCAGCAGCGCGTTCATGAACGCATTTTCAGCGCGTTTTGAAGCCGAAGCGCATGTATTTGCGCCTGCGGCCATTCCGGCGGCATCGGCTGAACGTGCGCGTTCAGGCATGTTCCGCCGTCGCGTAGTTCCGGCTTTCGCTGTCGCGGCCGCTGCGGCAACGCTCACGTGGATCGTCGTGCCGCAGTTGCAGGGCGTCGACAACCACAGCGGCGTGCAAATGGCGAGCGTATCGTCGTCGGATCATGTGCAGCGCGTCGCAATGGCCTCGGTGCCGGCTGCTACGCTGCGTTCGCCGGTCGTCGAAGCGAACATCATCCGTGATGCAAGTCTCGACCAGTATCTGGAAGCGCATCAGCAATTCTCGCAACAGCCCGTCATGCCGGGCTCGACGCCTTTGATCCGCACTGCGGCTACGAGCCAGGGTCAATAACTGATGCAACTTGTGCGGTTGAAGAAAACGACTCTTTGGGGCCGGCTGCCGGTTTTGTTGTTCTGTGCAGCCGCGTTGGTATCCGCAGCATCGGGCGCTTACGCGCAGGGCGGCTTACCGCAGGGCGGTGTTTCTGCCGCCTCGCGCAAGTCCGCTGCGGACCTGCTCAATCGGATTCACGAAGCCGCACAGCAGCAGAATTACGAAGGCACCTTCGTCTATCAGCGTGGGACAACGGTGCAGTCGTCGCGAATTACACACTCGGCAGCGCGCAGCGACGGCGAGTACGAGTCGCTGGAAAGTCTCGATGGCAAGCCCCGCAAGATGCTCCGCCACGACGACGACATGTACACGTTCGTGCCCGAACGTCATCTGCTGGTCGTCGAAAAACGTCAGAACAAGGATTCGTTCCCGTCGCTGCTTGCTACCGGCGGCGAACAGGTCTTGTCCGTCTATGAACCGAAAATGCTCGGCGCGGATCGTGTCGCGGGTATCGACTGCCAGGTCATCGAGCTTGATCCGAAAGACGCCTGGCGCTTTGCCTACAAGCTTTGGTCCGATACGAAGACCGGTCTTTTGCTGCGTGCCCAGACGCTCGGCCCCGACGGCCAGGTGCTCGAGCAGCTTTCATTTTCGCAAGTGACAATAGGCGGCACAGTCGATCGTGCGGCAATTGCGAGCGGGATCAAGAACATCAACGGATGGACGGTCGTGCGGCCGCCGGTTCAGCCGGTCGACATGCAGGCGCAAGGCTGGAAAATCGCGCCCAATGTCCCCGGTTTCCGTGAGATTCGCGAGTTGCGCCGGCCTATGGCGTCGCGTGAGGAGGGCCAAGCGCCCATTCCCGTCGATCAAGCCGTTTTCTCCGACGGCCTCGCGGCAATCTCGGTTTTTGTCGAGCCGGTGGAAAAGAATTCCCGTAAGGAAGGCGCCGGCAATAGTGGCGCGACACACGTACTAGTCAAGCGGCAAGGGGATTTCTGGATTACCTTGTTAGGTGAAGTGCCCCAGGCCACGTTGCAGCAATTTGCTTCTGCCATAGAATACAAGCCTTCCAAGTAATTCCTCGGCCCACCAAGATATGAGCAACCTCTCGCTGCGCACCTTCCTCACGGCCGCGGCGCTTGCTGCATGCCTGCCGCTTGACTAGTACGTGTGTCGCGCCACTATTGCCGGCGCCTTCCTTACGGGAATTCTTTTCCACCGGCTCGACAAAAACCGAGATTGCCGCGAGA
>NZ_JBSIPA010000566.1:0-3852 GCF_053574605.1 Caballeronia sp. M23-90
GCCAGGTTTTTTGACGGGGTCGAGACCTCCAAGAAGCATACGGCCACTGTCTCTGCGCGCATCAAGTGTACGCCCCTGAAGTTTCTATTCATGAGGGTCGCGCCCAAGCGCGTGGGGCGGTTTTTTATGAGGACCGATATTGGTTCGACGTGACGGAACGTGAATGCGAGGCCACACCGATATGTCAACGCCATTGAAATCTGCAGCAGGAACGAAAGCTGAACCAGTCGCTGCGCCCGATGCCATTGTATTTAAAAAAAGCGCGTGTCTCGAAGACATTGGTAAAGACCCGCTCAACCAGTTGCGTGGATCGCTATTGCGTTACGAAACCCCGATGAGCGCTGTCGGAGAAGATGACTGGAACGCAAAGTGACTCCCCCCGCGAAACTTTATGCGCAGCAAGTTCCGGCTGTTGCTATCAGCACTCTGACACAAGCACCATCGCGGCCGAGGAAACGTTCTTCGCCGACTTCATCGCCTTCTCCCTCACTGCGATCATGTCTTCGGTCGCGCTGGAATACCGGAACGAAGCCGGCAGCAGCCGATAATCCGCCGCCACTTGCGCCGCCTTCGTCTCGCTGAAACCTGATTTGCGCAGTGTCTTCGCGAGCAGCAGATAGTCGTCGAGGTCGGCCTTGCCGAGGTTGATCATTACGTTGAAGTCGGCCATAGCGTCCTGCTTGGTTTGCCTGAAAACAAGCGATGCTACACGGGCTTGCCGGAAGCGCGTCTTGAAAACAAGAACGGGTGGAAAAACGCCGCTCAACGCAACGTCTTCCACCCGTTCGCTTCCCTGCGATCTGCCGCAGGAATCAAGCGCGCTTGAAAACTCAGGCCGCAGCCGTCGTTGTCTGCTTGCCGCCCTTGTTAGTCTTGGCGCGGCCGATTTCTTCCAGCTTGATCTCGACATGCTTCGAGAACACGAATTCCGCCGGGCGCTGATTGTCGACCGGCAGGTCTTTCGCGTATGCGCCTTCGGTACGCGGACCGCGCAACGCGACGCGCGCCGCCTTCAGCGGATGCGCAACCGTGTCCATCACGGCAGTCGCTTCAAAGCCGCAATGCACCATGCAGTCAGCGCATTTCTCGTACTTGCCCGTGCCGTACTTGTCCCACTCGGTCGTTTCCATCAGTTCCTTGAAGGTCTTTACATAACCTTCGCCGAGCAGATAGCACGGACGCTGCCAGCCGAACACGGTGCGCGCCGGGTTGCCCCAGGGCGTGCATTCGTACGTCTGATTGCCGGCCAGGAAGTCGAGGAACATGCTCGACTGGCTGAACGACCAGCGCTTGCCGTTGTCGCCGCGCTTGAAGATATCGCGGAACAACGTCTTCGTTTTTTCGCGATTCAGGAAGTGCTGCTGATCCGGTGCGCGTTCGTACGCGTAACCCGGCGACACCGTGATGCCGTCCACGCCCATCGGTCCGAGCGTATCGAAGAAATTCGCCACGCGTTCCGGATCGGCGTCGTTGAACAACGTGCAGTTGATATTTACGCGAAAACCACGGCGCTTCGCTTCCTTGATGGCCGCAACGGCTTTTTCATACACGCCGTCTTGCGAGACCGAATGGTCATGCGCCTGTTTGTCGCCGTCGAGGTGAACCGACCAGACGAAATACGGATTCGGCTCGTAGTCGTCCATTTTCTTTTCCATCAGCAACGCGTTCGTGCACAGGTACACGAACTTCTTGCGCGCGATGATGCCCTTCACGATCTGCGGCATTTCCTTGTGCAGCAGCGGTTCGCCGCCAGCAATGGAAACAACCGGCGCACCGCATTCGTCGACGGCCGCAAGGCAGTCCGCCATGGAAATGCGCTGGTTCAGGATGGGATCCGGATAGTCGATCTTGCCGCAGCCATTACACGCCAGGTTGCAGCGAAACAGCGGCTCGAGCATCAACGCGAGCGGATAACGCTTGTTGCGCATGAAATGCTGGCGCGCGATGTATGCGCCAACCCGGACTTTTTGCAGCATCGGAATAGACAATTGCGTGTGCTCCTTAATCTTCGCGAAGGGCGCCGGCGGAAGCCGTTGCCGCGGCAAGCGGTTTTGTCAGCTTCGCGGGGAGTTTGAATTCAACTTTTTCTTCGCGGCCGGACATTGTCGTCACTTCGACAGGGCCCAGCGCGCGCAGTGCATCAATTACGTGTTTAACCATTTCTTCCGGCGCCGACGCGCCAGCCGTGATGCCCACAGCCTGCGCACCCACAAACCATTCAGGCTTCACTTCCGAACCGTCCGCCACCAGGTAGCTCGGCACGCCGGTTTCGGCGCCGATCTCGCACAGGCGGTTCGAGTTCGAACTGTTTGTCGCGCCAACCACGAGCAGCACGTCCACTTGCGTGCTGAGCTCGCGGACCGCGGCCTGACGGTTTTGCGTGGCATAGCAGATATCACGCGTATCCGGCCCGACAATATCGCTAAAACGCCGGTGCAGTGCGTCGATAATGCCGCGCGTATCGTCCACGGACAAGGTGGTTTGCGTGACATACGCAACGGGTTCGTCCAGCGGCAGCGACAGTGTTGCAACTTCGGCCTCGCTCTGCACCAGTACCACGGTGCCGGGAATCTGGCCGATCGTGCCTTCAACTTCCGGATGCCCGGCGTGGCCGATCAGGATCAGCGTGCGGCCCTGCGCGACGTATTGCCGCCCTTGCACGTGAACCTTGGTGACGAGCGGGCAGGTTGCATCGAGTACATCCAGGCCGCGCGCCAGCGCGTCAGCTTCTACCGTTTGCGCGACGCCGTGTGCGCTGAAAATGGCGACGGCGCCGTGCGGGACTTCGTCGAGTTCCTCGACGAAACGCGCGCCCTTGCTTCGCAGATTGTCGACAACATGCCGATTGTGAACGATCTCATGGCGCACATAGACGGGCGCGCCATGTCGTTCCAGAGCACGATCGACAATCTCGATCGCGCGGACCACGCCCGCACAAAAGCCGCGAGGTTGAGCAAGGATAATACGCATATTCGGGCGAACTCCGACTGACGCGGGTTTCGAATGGAACCGGCTATAAGCTTCGATCAAATCCGGTCAATTTATTGTAAGCAAAATTAAAGCTTCGCCGAAAAGCTTCACGAAACAAATGCCTGAAAACAGATCATTCGTTTCAACTTTAAGGCCGAACTTGACCGCGTATTCTAACGCGTTCGCTTTTTGGATGCTTGTTACGGGGTCGTTCCACTTCATGTAGCAGGGTCGAATTATTTCCCGGGCGGCGATGCCGTAAGCTCGTGCTCGGCATGTCTTCATGGACAGGGCGAATGCTGCCAGCGCGCGAATGCCGCTCAATCACGCTTCGATCGCGGCAAATTCAGCGTGAAAGGGCCGTATGGTGCGGTGCGAGGGCGTTGCAGCGGTGTCCGTTCCGACCTGACTATTACGGCTAGCCAGCGTAACCGCGCACGTAAGTAGCCGAATGTCACTCGCGTTTTTGTTTTTTGGCGTCCGGTTTATCGGTTGTTGGTCGTTGCGCCTAGCCAACAAAATTGACACTCTTGGCCACGTCGGACAGCACGCGGTTCGCTTCGTTGGCGGAGATAACCGACGTGCGTGCCTCGAATTGCTACGTCGGTCGAATGGCATATCGACACGAAGCGCTGCCACGATACATGCTCGACACTGGGCCTCGGCAATCTGGCGACACCTCCTGCCGTGCCCTGTCGGCGAGCCTTTCGTCCTGCCTACGCCAACGTTTGGGCGTAAAGTTGCGCTCCGCCAAGCGTTCCGCCGAAACCCCGGCGGTATTGCGTTTGTTTAACTAGCAACGAAACTGTAGAACCGAACTGACGATGCTCCTGATTGCCTGTTTGTCCCTTCTCATCTGGATTGTCCTGCTGTTTGCCCGCG
>NZ_JBSIPA010000567.1:0-3841 GCF_053574605.1 Caballeronia sp. M23-90
CCGGAGGTGGCGAGCCCCGTGATGACATCGGCGCGCTTTTCGGTCGTGGTCGCGCTGACGGCAATGGAAAAGTCCTGCGTCTTCGTCACGCGGTTATACCGGCCCACATAGCCGCTGCCTTTGTTCCCGTCACGTTGATGTCGCTTTGCCAGACGCCGTCCGTGGTGTAGACGCGCACGCGATTGCCCGGGAAGTCGCTTGCGTAGAGCAGGGAGCCGGAGGTGGCGAGCCCCGTGATGACATCGGCGCGCTTTTCGGTCGTGGTCGCGCTGACGGCAATGGAAAAGTCCTGCGTCTTCGTCACGCGGTTATACCGGCCCACATAGCCGCTGCCTTTGTTCCTGTCATATTGCATGGCTGCAAAAATGGATGTCGCGTTGCCCGTGATCGCGCTGCCCTGAAATGCGTTGTGTATGCCGATGGAACCCGCGTTCTGGCGGTTCTGGTAGATCGCGATACCGCCCTCGTTCTCGTCCCAGAGCGACGCCGTGTAGACGATGCCTTCCGGCGCGATCCACATCGATCGGGCGCCGTTGCCTACGTAGGTGGAACTCGTACCAAACGTGTTCGCGATCCAGTCCGTGGAGTATTGCGCGTGACTGGGGCGTGCGATCGTGGCGAGCAGCACGAGCGCGCCTAAAAGAACGCGAAGGCGTGTCATAACCATGAGCGATGTTCTCCTGGACGTTTTTGGTGGGCTTGAGCGGGGTGGGCGCGTAGAGCGCGCGATTGCCCTGGGCGGCGTCTGCGAGGGGTGTATGTGATCGAGACGAGTCGATGCCTCAGCCACGCTACGGCTGATCGTAAAGGGAAAATATTGGATAGCGCCGCCGATAAAAATCAAAAATAAATGGCGCGTCTTTATTTGACGTTATCGGCGTACTTGAATGCCGGAAATCTTTCGGTGATAACCGGTGGATCAGGTAATTAGGTCATGCTTGGTCAACCTAATGGTGAAAGCCTGACCGGTTGTTTCAGGAATCAAACACCGTTGAAGGCACGAACACGAACCCTTCCATCAACCTGCGCGCGCTTCGGCTCATGATGGCTTTCGTCACGATCCAGTCATTGTCTATCCGCCTGGTTTCGGCGCCGACCGCAAGGCTCCCCGATGGATGGCCGAAGCGGATCGACCCCTGCGATTCAGGTACGAGCCGGTTGACCAGCGTCCCGGGAATGGCCGCCGCGACCGCAATGGCGACGGCCCCGGTACCGGTCATTGCATGGTGGAGTTTGCCCATCGAAAAAATGCGGGTGTTGATGTCGAGCGTCGCGGGGTCGATGTGCTTGCCGCTCGATGCCACGTAAGCGCTCGGCTTCGCGACGAACGCGAGCTTGGGCGTATGCGGCCTTGATTGCGTGGCTTCGCTGGCGGTCTTGGCGAGCCCCATGCGGACCGCCGCGTGCGCGCGAATCGCCTCGGCCTTGAGCAGCAACTCCGCGTTGCCATTCACGTCGCGCTGAAGTTCGTTGCCGTTCAGGCCCAAGGCTGTCGCATCGATGAAGATGGCAGGATTGCCGGCGTTGATCATCGTCATTTCGACTGCGCCGACGCCGGGTACGTCGAGCACATCCGATGCGTTTCCGGTCGGGAACATGCCGCCGTCCGAGCCTTCGCCATCGCCGGCGGGGTCGAGGAATTCGATGCGGATTTCCGCTGCTGGAAACGTCACGCCATCGAGTTCGAAATCGCCTTCTTCCACGACTTCGCCGTCACGCATGGGCACGTGGGCAATGATCTTCGCGTTGATGTTGGCCTGCCAGATCCGGACCGTGGCGACCCCGTCGCGCGGGGCATCGACGAGACCCTGGGCGATCGCGAACGGACCCACTGCCGAGGTCAGGTTGCCACAATTGCCGGACCAGTCGACGACGGGTTTGTCGATGGCGACCTGCCCGAACCGGTAATCCACGTCACAATCTTCACGCGACGATGGCCCGACGATCACGACCTTGCTCGTGCTCGAGGTGGCGCCGCCCATGCCGTCGATGTGCTGGCCGTAGGGGTCCGGGCTGCCGATCACGCGCATGAGGATGCGGTCGCGCAGAGCCGGGTCTTCGGGCAGCCAGTCGTGACGGAAGAAAACGCCCTTGCTCGTGCCGCCACGCATGTAGACGGCAGGGATTTTTGTCTGGGCCAAGGTTTGTCTCCGGTGGGGGCGTGAGGGCCTATTTTGCGGCTTTAAACGTCTCTACGCTTTTCACGCCTCCACCTCCTCCATCCGCGGCACGATCGAACTCAGCCATTCCGATAACGCCACGAACGGTTCGTCGTTGGCAATTTCATCCGGGGCAACGAGGTAATAGCCCGATGCGCCGGTCATGGGTTTATCGAGGGGAACGACCAGCCTTCCCGACGACAATTCATCCGCCAGCAGAATCTCCGGCAGCAGCGCCACGCCCAGACCCGCCTGCGCGGCGCTCGTGAGCATCGTGAACAATTCATACCGGGCGCCACGGACCGCGCGCACGTCGTGTTCCAGTCCATTGAGCCGGAACCACGTACGCCAAGCGTCCGGTCTGGTCGATAAATGCAACAGCGGCAAATCAGTCAATTGATCCAGTGAAATCGGCGCGGCGCCCGCCAGTAACGACGGACTGCACACCGGCACGACCTTCCCCTCGCGGAACAGCAGCTTGCCTTGCGTCCCGGGCCAAACGGAATCGCCGAAGTACAGCGCGGCATCGAAAGGAGAGTCGCTGAACAGAAAAGGCTCCGTACGGATCGACAGGTTCACCGTGATATCCGGGCGCAACGCACGAAATTGCGGCAGTCGCGGAATCAGCCATTGACTCGCGAGCGTCGGAACGACCGCAATCTCCAGAATCCGCCCGACGCCACGCTGCGCCATCAATTCGAGCGTGTCACGTTCGATCCGGTCGAGATTCTTGCGCACGAGCGCGGCGTACTGCCTTCCGTGCGTGGTCAGCACAATGCGCTTCTTGATTCGCAGGAACAACGCGACGCCCAATCTGCTTTCCAGCGATGCCACTTGCCTGCACACCGCGCTTTGCGTGAGCGAGAGTTCGTTGGCGGCGCGGGTAAAGCTCTCATGGCGCGCAGCCGCTTCGAAAATCTGCAGCGCGACCAGATTGGGGATGCCTTTTCTCATGTATTTACAAGCCTCGATAACGCAAAAAAACCGCACTTGGTGCATTTCCAGAACCAACTAATGAGTTTATATCAATTGCGTGGCTTTTTGACGCGTCCCAGAATCAGTTTCCATTGAATTGCGTACAGGGCTGATCGAGCCTTCCGCCCCTGCCGTACAGCATCAGCCGGAAACTCAAAGAATGAATCCCAACCTCGCCGCCCTGCTTTATACCGTCGTTCCTGAAACGGAGGTCGCCGGATTAGTGCTATTGATGAACTTGCCTGCGGGAATAGACACGTTCACGTCCGGCACGGTCACCCGGGCCGAACTCGCTCAGGCGATGAACATGGCGCTGTTTGCCGACCTGCTCGAACGCGCGCCGAGCGGCCGTGCGTACACCGCCGATCTGCAACACACGCAAACCCGCGTTCAGTTCGATCACGGCGCGCTGCGCACCGTGCGATGGAGCGAATCCGGCGCGTTGCCGCCGGGCGAGGCCGCGTTCACGCGCATTCTCCGGCCGCTCGGTTTTGTGCTGAACGGCACGTATCCGCTCGATCGAATCAAGATGACGGGGCGTTCGTACAAACACCTCGATGCCCCCAATGACATCGCCCAGTATTTCGTCAGCGAATTGCATCCCGGTCGTTTCAGCCCGGAATTCCAGCAGGCAGTGACGCGCGTGATCGGCGAAAGCGTGGATCCGCTGACGCCGCAAGCGGTGGCGTCGCTCGCCGAGCTGGAGA
>NZ_JBSIPA010000568.1:0-3769 GCF_053574605.1 Caballeronia sp. M23-90
TTGCAGCAGGCCGCCGCCGTTGTTGCGGAGGTCGAGCACGAGACCCTTCAGGTCGGGCTGCTGACGCGCGAGATCCTGCAGCTTCGCGGCGAGATCAGGCACCGTGCGCTCCTGGAAGCTCGTGATGCGGATGTAGCCATAACCCGGCGCAGGGATCTTCATCTTCACGCTTTGCACGCGAATGAGCGCGCGCGTGACCGTGATCGGGAACGTCCGGTCGTCGGTCTTGCGGAAAATGGTCAGCGTAACCTTGGTGCCCGGATCGCCGCGCATTTGCTTGACGGCGTTGTCGAGCGTCATGCCGCGCACCGGCTTGTCGTTGATACGCGTGATCAGGTCGCCTGGACGAATGCCGGCGCGAAACGCCGGCGTGTCTTCGATAGGCGAAATCACCTTGATCAGTCCGTCTTCCGACGAGATCTCGATACCGAGCCCGGCGAACCGGCCCTTGGTCTGTTCCTGCAACTCTTCGTAGTCGGTCTTGTCGAGATACGACGAGTGCGGGTCGAGGCTCGACACCATGCCTTTGATGGCGGCGGTGAGGAGTTTTTTATCGTCGACCGGTTCGACGTATTCATGCTTGATTTGCCCGAAGACTTCGGCAAACAACCGCAGTTGATCTAGCGGGAGAGGCGCGGTAGCGGCTTGCTGGGCAGATGCGGAGAGTTGCAGCGTGGCAAATGCGCCGGTAGCAAGGCCCGCGGCGATCAGGCCGATGTTTTTCAGGTTCTTTCGCATAGAGTCTGTTGCGGTCGGAAGCGGATTAGGCTGCGTCGTGGTTGACTGGGCAGTATAACTGCAAGCCCCGGACCACGACTTAAACGCAGCTTAAACGGCGTCCGCCGGCATGGTGGGTAAATTCTTTTTGAAGTCGCGGTTTATTAAAACGGTAATCCCTGCGCAAATGTCGGGCCCGGCTTATGGGACTGCAGCAAAAAGACCTGATGAAGATTTATGGAGGCCAGTATGAATCGTCTCAACCAGAGATGTCGAATGGGCCTTGGCAAGTATCCAAACAGCTTCGCAGACGATTCGAGCGTGGTTGATCTCGCATCGTCTGCCGGTCAGGCTTGGGAATTGGGCGGAAAGTCCGCTTATCCCGCCTTCCCCTGCTTTGCGACCGCAGCCTGCGCCTTCGCTATGGCATCGGGGTCGCCGAGATAATAGTGCTTGATCGGTTTCAGGTTTTCGTCGAGTTCATAAACGAGCGGCACGCCATTTGGGATATTCAATCCAACGATATCGTCGTCTGAAATCCCATCCAGATATTTGATCAGCGCACGCATGGAGTTTCCATGCGCTGCGATCAGCACGCGTCTTCCCGACTTGACGGCCGGTCCGATGGACTCGTTCCACATGGGCAGCACGCGTGCGACCGTGTCCTTCAGGCACTCGGTCAGCGGCAGCTCTTCGCGCGGCACTTTCGCATAGCGCGGATCGTTGAACGACGTGCGTTCGTCCGACGGATCGAGAGCCGGCGGCGGCGTATCGTAGCTTCTGCGCCAGACCAGCACTTGCTCGTCGCCGTATTGCTTCGCTGTCTCAGCCTTGTTCAATCCCGCGAGCGCACCGTAGTGCCGCTCGTTCAGCCGCCACGAATGCACGACGGGCAGATACATCTCGTCCATTTGATCCTGCACGTGCCAGAGCGTGCGGATTGCGCGCTTGAGCACCGAGGTGTACGCAATGTCGAAACTGAAACCCGCTTCTTTCAACAGCACGCCGGCTTGCTGCGCTTCGCGGACGCCTTGTTCCGTCAGGTCGACGTCGACCCAGCCTGTGAATCGGTTTTCCTTGTTCCACGTGGATTCGCCGTGGCGGATGAGCACTAGCTTGTACATGATGTCCGTTTAGAGGTCGGTTAGTTGGGAAGCCTGTTAAGAAGCAGCAAGAAGCGGAAAACTGGCATCGATTTTGTGCGGCAACGCGCTTCGGCGCAACTCAGCCGATCGGCCGATGCCTTTACGGAGAACGGTTATTTTATAATGGCTGGATTGTCCTGATTTTTTTACGGCTTTTCTTTTCTCCACACTCCCAATCCGGCGGTCCCGAAGTGAAGTTTTTCACCGATTACACCAACCTTGTACTTATCGCCGTCCTCCTCATTTCGGGCGGGTTGCTGCTGTGGCCAACGCTTATGCGGCGCGGCCGCGGCGCTGTTTCACCGGCCGACGCGGTCCTTTTGATCAACCGGCGCAACGCCTCGATCATCGACCTGCGGCCGGTCTCCGAGTACTCGCAAGGGCACATTCCGGCCGCGAAAAACTTTGGTTTGGCGGAGCTCCAAGCAAAAGTTGGCCAAATCGCCAAGAATAAGAGCAATCCGGTCTTGCTCGTTTGCCAGACCGGGCAACAGTCCCAGAGGGCGAGCCAGATTGTGAGCGATGCAGGCTACGCCGAGGTCCATGTATTGCAAGGCGGACTGGATGCCTGGCAAAAAGCTGGCATGCCGGTCGTGAAACAAGGAGCCCTAAAGTGAACAAAGTAATCATGTACAGCACGCAAGTGTGCCCGTATTGCCAGATGGCCGAACGTCTACTAAAGTCGCGCGGCGTGGAAAATGTCGAGAAGGTGCTGATCGACCGTGATCCTGCAAAACGTGAAGAAATGATGACGCGTACGGGCCGACGGACGGTGCCGCAGGTATTTATCGGCGAAACGCATGTCGGCGGGTACGACGATCTGTCAGCGCTCGACCGCAAAGGCGGCCTGATGCCGCTGCTCGAAGCGGCCTGAACGCATTGCCGGCAGCAAAGCAGCCCGTGGCATTGATCCGGAAAAACCGGAAACGCCGCGGGCTGCACTTTAAATAATCAAGGGAATCAACATGTCTGACGACAACAACCAACCGTTCTTCAACATTCAGCGCATCTACTTGAAGGATATGTCGCTCGAGCAGCCCAATTCGCCGGGAATTTTCCTCGAGCAGGACATGCCGTCGGTGGAAGTGGAAGTGGACGTGAAGGCCGAGCGCCTGGCAGAAAGCGTGTTCGAAGTGCTGGTGACGGGCACCGTGACCGCGAAGGTGTCGGACAAGGTCGCGTTCCTGATCGAAGCGAAGCAAGCCGGCATTTTCGATATCCGCAACATCCCGGCTGACCAGATCGATCCGCTCGTCGGTATTGCTTGCCCGACCATCCTGTTTCCGTACCTGCGCTCGAACATTGCTGACGCCATCACGCGCGCCGGTTTCCCGCCGATCCACCTCGCGGAAATCAACTTCCAGGCGCTGTACGAACAACGCATCTCGCAATTGTCGGCCGCCCAGGAAGGCGTGGCCAACGGCGCGACGCTGAACTAAAACCGATATTCCGGAGCCGGGCATGCAAGTAGCCGTTCTCGGCGCCGGTGCGTGGGGCACCGCGCTGGCTGGCCATCTGGCCACTCGCCACGACACGGTCCTCTGGGCGCGCGATCGCGCGCTCATCGAATCCCTGTCCGCTTCTCATGAAAACGAGCGCTATTTGCGCGGCGTGACGCTGCCTGAAACGCTTGTGTACGAAGCGGATCTTTCCTCCGCGTTGAGTCACGGTGCGGCCGGTGATGCACTTTGCGTAGTCGCCGCGCCTGTAGCGGGCCTGCGCGCGTTATGCCGGACGATGCGCGAATCGGGGATCGTCCCGGCGCATATCGTGTGGCTGTGCAAAGGGTTTGAAGCCGATACGCAATGTTTGCCAAATGAGGTCGTCGCGGCCGAACTGCCGCAGCACGCGAGCAACGGCACGCTTTCCGGGCCGAGCTTCGCCCGCGAAGTCGGGCAGGGCTTGCA
>NZ_JBSIPA010000569.1:0-3759 GCF_053574605.1 Caballeronia sp. M23-90
CGGGTGGCGTGTTTCCCGTCGGGCAGCTCGACTGTATCGAGTTTCAGCGTGAGGAATTTACCCTGATGCAACAACTTGCTTTCGACCGTCTTCTCGATCAGGCCGGCATCGGAATCAGGGAAAGAGTAGATGCCGTCGGGTAACTGCCGCGTCCGGCGCTTGCGTTGCCGGATGCCCGTGCTTTGCGCGCACCACCTCGCAGAAGTCGGCGAAAAAATCATCGGCCACCTCGCGCAGCGCGTTTTCGATCTGACGCGGCGGCAAGCTCGCCAGCGGTCCGGTGAGCGTTGCCCAAACCGTATATTCGATCCACGTCGATTCGCCGTTCGCGTCCGGAATCAGCGCCACCGCGATCTGTCCGCGCAACGATCCCACGCCCTCGCCGCGCGCCTTGAAACTCAGGGTCTGGGCATCGACTTCGCCCTCGGCCTCGTCATGCCGCGGCAAACGGCGCGCTTCGGCTACATGTGCGCGGATGACGTAACGCGAGCGCAGCGCGCCGAGCGGCACGGTCATCGCGAGCATGTATTCGCCGCCAACCAGCCGCAAGAGCGATTCGCAATTGTCGATACTCGCGCGCACCAGCGCCAGGTCGCCCAGCGCCTCACGCACGAGAGCGGGAGCGAGCGGAATGCGTAAAGCATCGGCGACTTCCATCACGGCCTCCCCTGACTCGATGCGGCGGTTTAGTGATCAGGCGCCCGACGTTTCATCGATACGATCGACGCGCGTCGGATAGAACGCCAGATACCCCTTGATCTGCGTGGCGCTTTCCAGCGGTTCCTCGTAACTCCAGACCGCGTTTTCGATCGGACCTTCTTCGGTGAGCAAATGGTAGTAAGTGGCTTCGCCCTTGTACGGGCAATGCGAGGTGTGCGCGGACCTGGCGAGGCGCGCCATGTTGACGTCGCCGCGGGGAAAATAATGCACCGGGTCAAGACCGGTTTCGGCGAGCGTCAAGGCCGCCTGGGTATCGGCGAACGTCACGCCCTGATGGATCACGCGATGCCGGCGCGTGTTCAGCGAAATTTCAATCAGATGGGTGTCGGTGTTCATCGTGCGCTCCCGGTTTCAGACTGGATTCATGCGGATTCGAAGCAAGGCACTGAAATGCGCCGTCGTGCGACTGCGGCACGAATGCAAAAAAACCACGGGCTTTCCGGGACCCGTGGCTTTCATTATGAGACAACTCCGAGGGAGTTGTGCAAGCGTTGTGCGCGGGTTTATGTCCTGCGCAACACACCGTGTCCGGGTTCGCGCCGTTCCCGGCAGTTTGTTCCGATTCGCGGCTCGGAAAGCGAGCTGATTACTGGCTCGACCAGTGGAAAGCGGCCTTTGCCTTGCCGTTTCCCGCCACCGTCACCGCCTGTTTCTTTTCCGAATCCTTGTACTTTGCGTAGACCGTATAGCGGCCCGGCGGCAATTTCACGAGCATGTATGGGCCCATTGCATCGGTTTTGAGCACTTCGGCGTTCTTTTCGTCAGCGATGCGCACGTGCACGTCGGCAAGATAATCCGCAGTAGGACCCGTGAAACGCAACGAAAGCGGCCAATGCGCCTGTTCGCGGATCAGTGCATGCGATTCGTCCAGCCCCACGCCACCGGACGTGTACGACACATTGCCCTGCGTCTGGACCTGAGGCAGGCCGCCGCCGTTAGTATTGCCGGCGCTGCTCATGTCGCTGGTGTCAGCGCTCGATGCCTGCGCAAACGCGCCGCCCGCCACCCCAAGAGTCATCGTGGCGGCGAGAATCGCGATCGATACCTTTTTAAACGCTTTCTTCTTCGATGTTGCCTGGATGCTGGCTGCGTTCGTCGTCTTCGTCATCTGTTTGGCTCCTTGTGGACTTCAGACGCCTTCATCGGCGCTGCGCTTCTGATTGCTGCTCGTACACGGTAATCGATAGCTCCCGGACTACTCGAGTCGATACAGCATCTGAACAGACGAATCAGCACAGTTCATGCCCGCATCCCGCCCTATTTCCGGGCTGCGGCAAGGCCACAACCCGGAAATCCCGCGTCAGCCGAGATCCACCGGCACGAAGATTTGCGCATCGTCACGCTGGATCAACAGCGCGATGCTGTCGCCGGCGTTCTTGACCATCGTCTTCAACTGATCGACGGTCGTGACCGGCTGGCCATTGACCGCCAAGATCACGTCGCCGGCCTGGATGCCTGCGCTTTCCGCCGCGCCGCCCGCCTGCTGGACCAGCAGACCACGCGACAACGAAGCGCTCTGCTTCTCTTCAGGCGTCAGCGGCCGGACTGCCACGCCCAGACGCGCGTCCTGCGATGCCGATTCGCTCTTGTCCGCACCGCCCGTGCTTGCGGTCTTGGCGTCGCTCAGAGCGCCGACGGTCACCGTCAGGTCTTTCGTGCCCTTCTCGCGCCAGACCTGCACCTTCGCCGTGCTTCCAGGCGGCAGACCGGCAACTTGCGCCGGCAGCGAGTTGGAATCCGCAACGGCCAGGCCGTTCACCGACAGAATCACGTCGCCGGGCTGGAGACCCGCCTTCGCCGCAGGGCCGCCCGGTTCCACCGAACTCACCAGTGCGCCGTTCGCGCTTTGCATGCCGAACGATTTCGCCAGCGTCTGGTTCATGCCCTGCACCGTCACGCCAAGGCGACCGCGGTCCACGTGTCCGGTCTTGATCAGCGCGTCCTTCACCTTGATCGCTTCGTTGATCGGGATTGCGAACGAAAGACCCTGGAAGCCGCCGGTCTGCGAATAGATCATCGAATTGATGCCGATCACTTCGCCTTGCAGGTTGAAGAGCGGTCCGCCCGAGTTACCCGGGTTCACCGGTA
This sequence comes from Caballeronia sp. M23-90, assembly GCF_053574605.1. NCBI lineage: Bacteria > Pseudomonadati > Pseudomonadota > Betaproteobacteria > Burkholderiales > Burkholderiaceae > Caballeronia > Caballeronia sp. M23-90. Next base: position 2,809 of record NZ_JBSIPA010000569.1, read on the forward strand.
CGTCGGTCTGGATGAACGGCGTGTAGTTCTCGTTGGGCAGCGAACGCGATTTTGCGCTGATGATGCCGGAGGTGACGGTGTTATCGAAACCGTAAGGCGAGCCGATCGCCACCACCCACTGGCCGACCTTGCTGCCGTTCGGGTCGCCGATCTTCACGATCGGCAGGTTCTTCGCTTCGATCTTCAGCACCGCGACGTCCGACTGTTTGTCGGCGCCCACGACTTTCGCGCGGTACTCGCGTTTGTCGGTGGTTTTCACGGTGACGACATTCGCGCCGTCGACCACGTGCGCGTTGGTCAAAATGTACCCGTCGCTGCTCACGATAAACCCTGAGCCCAGGCTTTCGCTGGGGGTATCGGAGGCGTTCGGGCCATTGCCGTCGCCGCCCATGCCAGGCACGCCGTTACCGTAGAAATGCTTGAAGAACTGATAGAACGGATCGCTCGGATCGATCGGCAGTTGCGGGTTGCCGCCATTTGCTCCGCCGTTCATGCCGCCATTCATGCCACGCCGCGCAGCCGTCTTTACGACGTGTTTCGCGCTGATGTTGACGACGGCCGGGCCGTAGGTTTCGACGAGTCCCGAAAAATCGGGGATGCCGGTCTTGGCGGCGGCTTCGGCGGGCATCATCGCGGCCTGGGCCGGCGTGATGACCTGGGGCGCGGCGACGTTATGGTTGCCGGCGACGTAACCCGCCGACAAGGCGACTGCAACGGCTACCGCAACGGCGCTGCGGGTAATGATCTTCGCTTTCATCGTGTGCTCCTCGGGGATGCGCTTCATGATGAAACGAAGAGTACGGGGCGCCGCTTAAAGGTTACTTAAAGCAATGAATTCAGGCTGCATTGAAGCGTATCGATACCAGCAGACCGCCACCTTTCGACTCTGCAAGCGAGACCGCCGCGCCATGCTGCTCGGCGATCCGGCGCACGATGGCAAGCCCCAGGCCA